>CATLIP010000333.1 GCA_949957035.1 uncultured Lachnospiraceae bacterium | reverse complement strand
GCAGATGTTCCGGTAATATTTCACGAGATTGAGACAAACGGAATCGGGTATCTGGACGTATTGTTTGATATCTCCGGTATCAGGGAGGAGCTTGTGCCCTATGTGGGAATTCTTCAGTCTGTGCTTGGCATCATCGATACCGAGAATTATGAGTATGGGGAACTATTTAATGAGATTAATGTCCATACCGGTGGAATCGGGACATCCCTGGAGCTGTATTCTGATGTGACGAACCTTAAGGAGAAGGGGTTCAAGGCAACCTTTGAGATCAAAGGAAAGGCCCTGTACGGCAAACTTCCGGTGGTATTTTCTATGATGAGCGAAATCCTGACCGCATCGAAGCTTAAGGATACGAAGCGGCTCAAGGAGATTCTTTCCATGGTGAAGTCAAGGCTTCTGATGAAGTTTCAGTCCTCCGGACACACGACGGCGGCCTTGCGTGCCTTGTCCTATGCCTCACCGACGGCGAAGCTTAAGGATATGACCAATGGAATCCAGTTCTATCAGACGGTTGCACGCATGGAAGAGCATTTTGAAGAAGAAAAGGAGAGGCTGACAGAGATTCTTAAAGGTCTGTCCCAAAAGCTTTTCCGCCCGGAAAATATGATGATTAGCTATACGGCTTCCAAAGAGGGGCTGGATGGAATGGAAGGGCTGATTGAAGATATGAAAAAAAGCCTGTACCACGACGCGCCCGGGGAAGAGAACTGCGTGATTCATTGTGAGAAGAAGAATGAAGGCTTTAAGACGGCGTCCAAGGTACAGTATGTGGCCAGAACAGGGAATTTTATTGAGCATGGCGCAGAATATACAGGGGCGCTTCAGATATTAAAGGTAATCTTAAGCTATGACTACCTGTGGCAGAACATCCGCGTGAAGGGCGGAGCCTATGGCTGTATGAGCAGCTTTAACAGGATTGGGGAGGGGTACTTTGTATCTTATCGCGACCCGAACCTGAAACGAACGGTAGAAGTCTATGAAGGGGTCGTGGAGTATCTTAAGAATTTTACTGTCAGCGAACGGGACATGACGAAATATATTATCGGGACAATGAGCAATATGGACCATCCCATGACTCCCTCTATTAAAGGCGAACGCTCTATGAACCTTTATATGAGTAAGATAAGTGAGGAAATGTTGCGAAAAGAGCGGGAGCAGATTCTAAGCGCAGGGCAGGAAGATATTCGTGGGCTTGCGAAGATTGCGGAAGCTGTGCTCTTGGCGGACCAGTTCTGTGTAATCGGAAGCGAGGAGAAGATAGAAGAGTGCCGGGATATGTTCCAGACAGTGACAGGCTTTTAATTTACTGAAATTTTACTCAACAGGAAGAAAAACAGGAGAAAACATGAAAAAAGACTATAAATCCGGTTTTGTAACTTTAATCGGCCGTCCCAACGTGGGAAAATCTACCTTGATGAACCACTTAATCGGCCAGAAGATAGCCATCACGTCCAACAAGCCCCAGACCACCCGCAACCGTATCCGCACCGTGCTGACCACGGAGGAGGGTCAGATTGTGTTTGTGGACACGCCGGGCATCCACAAGTCCAAGAACAAGCTGGGCGAG
>CATLIP010000332.1 GCA_949957035.1 uncultured Lachnospiraceae bacterium | reverse complement strand
TGACAGCTATTTTGTGTCCTACAGGGACCCGAACCTTAAAAATACGGTGGATGTATATGAGAAAGCGGCGGATTACATCGCAGGTTTTGAGGCTGATGAGAGAACTATGACCCAGTATATTATCGGGGCGGTCAGTGAGATGGATATACCTATGACGCCCGCCATGAAGGGAGCTTATTCGCTCACCGGATATATGACCCATTATCCTTTTGAGCAGGTACAGAAGAACAGAGACGAGCTGCTTGCGGCAGACGCAGATACCATCCGGGGGCTTGCGGAATATATACGTGCTTTCATGGACGAGGATTGTCTGTGCGTGGTAGGCAATGAAGAGAAAATTAAAGAAAATGGGGAATTGTTTGGGGCTACGGATTATCTGTTCCATTAATACTGATTTTTCAATCGGTAATTTGAGGTTCAGACATGGAGGATTAGCGTGAGAATAAACAGAGTAAGCAAGATAATTTTGTTGGCTGTTATGGCGGCAGCGTCGCTAAATGCCTGTGGTAGCAGCGCCAAGTACAGCGCTGGCGGTGCACAGGCTGTAACCTATGAATCTGCCAATGATATGGCGGCTTCTGAGAAAGGCTTCTATGAGGCAGCGCCGTCTGAAGAGATGGCGGAGACAGCCGAGTACGATGAAGCGGCAGCAAGTGAAGAGGGCGGTATGGATGTTCCGGAGGACGCCCTGGCAGGCCGGAAACTGATAAAGAATGTGAACCTGAATGTGGAGACGGAGGAGTTTGATACGCTTCTCCCCCACATTACGCAAAGGGTGAATGCCCTTAGCGGCTACATAGAAGAAATGTCCAGTTACAGCAGGAACGAGACATATTCCTCGGATTACCGGGGAACCAAATACTTGCGTTATGCGAATCTGACGATACGCATCCCCAAGGACAGCCTGGACGCATTCCTTGAGGAAGTGGGGGAAAAGTCCAACGTGGTAAGCCGTTCGGAGAGCGTGACGGACGTGACCTTGCAGTATGTAGATTTGGAGAGCCATAAGAAAGCCCTTTCTACGGAGCAGGACAGGTTGCTTGAACTGTTGGGGCAGGCGGAGAATGTGGAGGATATCATCGCCATAGAGGGGCGTTTGTCGGAAGTCCGCTATCAGATTGAGAGCATGGAGTCACAGCTTCGTACATTTGATAACCAGATTGATTACAGTACGGTATATTTGTATATTGATGAAGTGGAGCGGTATTCACCGCCTGCGGAGGCCACGGTTTTTGAGCGTATCCGGAGAGGATTCGTGGATAGTCTGTGGGGCGTGGGACGTGACGCACAAGACTGCGCCGTATGGTTTGTTATTAATCTTCCGTATATCATCGTGTGGGCAGTTATTATCATCGTAGCGGCGCTTGGCATATGCAAATTGATAAAAAGAATTAAGAATAAAAAGGCCCTTTCCGGAGGCGTCAGGAACCCATATCCGGGTGGAAATTCGAGATGGAATAATATGAAAAGAGCCCGGGGCAGCGCCAGGCCACAGGGGGTTGGGGAAATGCCGGGACAGGATGCAGGGAATGGTTCCATGCCGGAGGGGCAAGGGGCAGATGAGGGTACGTCCTGCCAGGAAAAAACAGAGAAAGAAAGCGAATAAGAAACCATGGGAAATACGAAAAACAATGAAGGAGCTGTAGGAAAC
>CATLIP010000331.1 GCA_949957035.1 uncultured Lachnospiraceae bacterium | reverse complement strand
GGGAGGAAAAATCAGCGCAGTGAAGGGCGTTGACACATACAATCTCGGGAACAGGATGCACCTTAAGACGGTTTTGGATATAGGCAGAAACGAGATGTATGAGAAAAAGCAGGCTGAATATGCCGAGAACAGGGAAAAGCTTTTGAATGAGCTTTCTGATTTGGAGAAAGAATGGAATAAGATGTTTATGTTGTGTTCCGCCGGGAAGGATGTTCCGGAAGAAATCAGCCGCAAAGTCCATGCTGCGATTGAGATTAAAAGTCAGAAGATTGCGGAGTTGGACGGCGAGGCCTCAAAGCTTGCCAACTTGACGGAACAGACGATGAAAGAGCCGGTCTGTATCAGAGGAAGGGCCTACGGCGGCAGCATGATTATTATAAATTCCATCAAGTATACATTGACGGCGGAAGTAAAGAGGGCTGTTTTCAAACTCCGCAACAAACAGGTGGTTATGGTGGCGTTGTAACGGTTACTAAGGGAACACTGCGGTGTTATAATAATAACAGAAAGTATGGGGAGAACATGAAACGGGACACGATTTTAATATTTGAAGACAATGCAATCGACAGGACAATTTTGGCTGAACTATTCCGCTCGGATTACAAAATTTTAGAGGCTGAGAATGGCAGGGAGGGTATGACGCTGTTAAATAACAATATTGCGTCTATTGCCATTGTTCTGCTCGACAATATGATGCCGGTGATGGATGGATTCACGGTTTTGGAACATTTGAAAGAGAAAAATATTCTCAATAAGATACCGTTTATCATGGTGACGGGGGAGACTTCACCCGAATTGGAAAAGAAAGGCTATGAGTACGGTATTGTGAGCTATGTCAAAAAGCCTTATCAGCCGGAAGTTGTAAGACAGGTGGTGCACAATGCAATCGGTTGGTTCCAATATAAGATGCAGTTGGAGCTGATGGTCAAGAAGCAAAATATTAATATCCAGAAGCAGAACAGTGTGTTGCGCCAGCAGACCAAGAAACTGAACCTTGTGAACGAGATACTGATTGACTCCCTGAGCAATATCGTGGAGTTTAGGAATATGGAATCGAAGCAGCATATCAAAAGAATCCGCGAGTATTCTTTGTGCCTTGGGAAGAGCGTCATGAAGCTGTATCCGGAATATGAGCTGACAGCCGAGAAATTGATACAGATTGGCTGGGCTTCTTCGCTCCATGATATAGGGAAGATTGCGATTCCGGACAGCATTATTTTGAAACCCGGAAAGCTGACGCCGGATGAATTTGAGTTGATTAAATCCCATACTACCAAAGGTGCGGAAATTATACAGCACAGAGTCCGGTTAAATGACAGGGCAATTTTTGAATATGCATACGATATTGCCAGGCATCACCATGAGAAGTATGACGGCAAGGGTTATCCCGACGGGCTAAAAGGAGATGAAATCAGCATAGCCGCGCAGATAGTCTCACTGGTGGATGTGTATGACGCGCTCACTTCGAAGCGTGTCTACAAGGCGGCCTACGAACCGGACAAAGCGTACCAGATGATTTTAAACGGGCACAGCGGTACGTTTTCTCCTAAGTTGTTAAAAGCTTTTGCGGAAGTCAGGCCGAGATTTGAGAGCCTGCTCTCCATGTATGCGGACGAAGACTAGAGTGACGGAGCGTTCATTTTGAATAAGCGGTACAGAATTATTTTTTGCTCTGCAATGCGATAGACAGATAGCGATAGAAAAGGACAGACTATGGTAAGCCTAACAGTCTGTCCTTTCTCTGTTACAAAAATGTACCTTTCGTGTACCTTGGATGTAACCTTGTGATGGTACAA
>CATLIP010000330.1 GCA_949957035.1 uncultured Lachnospiraceae bacterium | reverse complement strand
AATGCCGATGATGAACTCACGGCATCCCCGTTTAACAGCGTCCAAAATCATCTCACCAACGCCATAGGTCGTTGCCCTTAATGGGTTCAATTCCTCTGGTTTTAGTAAAATAATTCCCGCCGCCTCCGCCATCTCCATCACAGCCGTCCTTCCATCTCCGAGAATTCCATATCTTGCCCTTCTCTTCGTTCCCAGAGGCCCCGTAACCTCCACGAAAACGTACTCGCCTCCCATTCCCTCCACCAAAGCCTCCGTGGTCCCTTCTCCGCCGTCTGCCAAAGGCTTTACACTTATCTGCGCATCACAAACTTTAAGAATTCCGGCTTTCGCCGCATTTCCGGCCTCCATGGAATTCATGCATCCTTTAAATGAATCTATTGCAATAACCACCTTCATATGCTGCTGCCTCCATGTAATTAAATACTATATTTTTCAATCATACATTCATGTACTTTCGTTTTTCTGTCATAATGAATCCCAACTAACAGAATATCCCCTGTATACCCTTCAATCCATGACGCATATTCCTTATCCTTAATCTGCCTGCTCAAGAAGTCTGGCAGAACCATTCAGCGATTGGATGATTCCCTCCCATCCCCCAACTTTCATTGCGCGCATGAACTCCTGCTCTATCTCCTGATTCGGGATAAAGACCTCACTTGTTTTCCTGTCATAAGTAAGATAACCCAGGTGTACCAGAAGGGTAAGTACATCATCCCTTGTTTTAAATGTTGTCATATCATTCTGGAATGTTGTAGAATCAATAAGACATCTTCCATTTCCAATCATGATAGCAATCGCTTCCTTTAGCCCATCAAAATTCAAATCAATATAGATTTTCAGCGCTTCATAAGTCTCTGTCCCTGTCCAGTAACTCTCCAATTCCTTCCATGTCAGCGCATCAACCACAGACTTAGGATTGTAAATATGAAGATTGCCGATAAGATAACCGTCATACCATCTCTTTACCTCTGCATACTCCATATCCTGCTGCTCACATTGCAGACATACCTCTTCTTCTGTAAATCCAAAATATTCACCCAGATTCTTTGGCGAAATCAAGGAATACTCATCAAAAATATTCACCGCCGAGTGCTCCCCATACTTCTTGATTGGCAAAATACCAGTCATGTACGCTAACTCTACGTATTCAGAATCTTTAAAAAGCCCTCTTAAAAAATCCAGATACGCCTTCTGCGCTTCTTTCCCAATCTTTAATCCTGCAAACACTTCTGCCGAATCACATCCACGGCTATAATAAGCCGCCAGCATATTTGCCGCCATAGACTTCCCGAACCGCCGCGGACGGCTTACACAGATAAACCTTCTCTCTTTCCTATACAATGCATTCGTCCTTGCAATCAGCATACTTTTATCAACATATATATCCGAAAAACGAGCTGTCTCAAACAAAACATTACCTGGATTCACATAGATTCCCATACTGCCTTCCTCCTCGTATTTGTCCTCCTTCTTTTGGTATCGTCCTCTCCTTTAATTATACTGAATCTCGTTTTCTATCTCAAGGTACAATAGGCAATCTCTCCAAAAACAAAAAATTATCTATTAGGAAATGCAATGGAAAAATCTGCCCGAAGCTGATCCTTCATCTCTACTCCCTGAGTTCAACAACCGGCTGCTTTCTTTATATATGTACCTGCAAACTCCGTAAATTTATCCGTAAGAAGCGGCTGCTTCTGGTTTTTGCGCACTGATATCCCCACCACTCTCACATAACGCTCCTGAAACCGCCGGCACACAACACCGTCAGATATCGGAAGCCCGCCGATCCCCAATGCAATATCAAGGCTTAAACATCCCGTCGGAACCGCGTCTACGTTCATCGTCTTTGCGGATTCGCCGAGCTTCATAACGGAACCTTTGCCGTACTGCTTTTCGA
>CATLIP010000329.1 GCA_949957035.1 uncultured Lachnospiraceae bacterium | reverse complement strand
CGGAAAGGATTATCGGTTTTATACAATTGGAAAACTTCTGCTTACAAAATTCGGACAGTTCTCCGACACACTGACAGAGTATTTTGACTGGTATGAAAAGAAAGTCATTCTTATTCAGGGGACGATGGAGACAATCAAATATTTAACTATGATTGGAGTCTATTTTTCCGTCTTTCGGAAAACAATGGAGCAGAAGCTTACTGTCTCCTCATTTAGTTTTTATGCATCGCTGGGGATTACATTTCTCAATACAATATCCGAGTGTATTGAAAATATTATGCGGTTCTATATGTTCCTGAAATACGCAGAACCAATGATAGAACTGATGGAGTTAAAAGAAGAGATTTCCGACGGCTCCTTGGAATTAAAAGAAATCGAACAGTTGGAATTTCGAAATGTGACCTTCACTTATCCACACAGCTCCAACGTCATATTAAAAGACCTATCGTTCGTGATTCAGAAAGGAGAAAAAATATCCGTCGTAGGACTTAACGGCGCAGGCAAGACCACGATTGTTAAACTTTTATGCCGGCTATACCAGCCGGAGGAAGGAACGATTCTGGTAAACGGCCATCCAATCGGCGCTTACAAGTACTCGTCCTATATCGCCCAAATATCCACACTGTTTCAGGATTTTCGTCTGTTTGCAGTAAGCGTTGAAGAAAATATATGCAATACGCAAGATTCCGGGCAGGACGTAACTAAGATTCTTCGAAACGTAAATTTAATGGACAAAATCGAAGCTCTGCCGCAAGGTGTCAAAAGTATCTATTCAAAAGTATACGATGAAAATGGAATCGAATTTTCAGGCGGTGAGGAGCAGAAGCTGGCGTTGGCAAGGATGCTGAATAAGCAGAGCAGTTTAAAAATTCTGGACGAACCAACTTCGGCAATGGACCCCTATGCAGAGGCGGAATTTTATCAGACCTTTGATGAATTAGCGGGAGACAGTATGGTAATCTATATCTCCCACAGGATGTCTTCCTCGGTTCTGGCCGACCGGATTCTGGTCATAGAAAACGGAAGGGCTGCAGATTTTGACACCCATGAGAAGCTTCTTAAGAAAAAAGGACGGTATCAGGAGCTTTTTGATATACAGGCAAAGCATTATAGTTAATCGTTTCTATATCATGTAGGGAATGGCGCAATTTTTTGAACAGCAAAGAGCGGTACTCTATCAGATCCACTGATAACGTACCGCTTTTTTCATACTATAACACAACTTTCTTCGTAAAATGCCTTATACAACTGCTTCTATTAGAAGCCTGTCCCCAAGGATGATCTCCTTGATACCAATCTTTTTCTTTTTATTGAAATTAAAACTGAGCATGTATCCTTTTGTCAGCCGATAATAATCAAGATAGTCGCAAAGCTGATTTTCTCCATGCCGTACACCTTCATCATAGATTTTACTATCCTGTTCTCTATAATCCAATAGATACATATTATATAAACGCATTTCAAAGATTCTATTTGCCAGTAATACCGTAGAATTTGTAATCCTCACAAATCCAAACATAAGCGCATCCCTGACTGCTATGTCATCCGGATTATATGCGATACTCTGTCCTTGGAACAGCAGACGCATAATAATACGGTTCAATTCAGGAAAATCATTCAGCTTATTTGTCAGGGACTGAAACAAAGGATTCTGTTCTTCCAGAAGCAGCTTTACGGAAGCTGATACGCCATCTTTTGTCCATGGGCTGCCCGGGATTCTTTCGTCCATAAGCATACAAAGACGAGATACCAGATAAGGATACCCTGACGTCTACCATACCTTCTTTGCTTCAAGTGCCAAATACTCCTCTTCACATCATCATCTCATAAAATGTATACGGAATAAAATCAATCATTTCCGTCAGAAAATGATACTCCACATAATGCCCCTTCATAGACTTACTGACCAGTCCCGCCTCATTCAAAATACGCAGATGCTTCGACACTCCCGCTTCGCTAATCCCTATTTCCCGCGAAATTTCCTGCGTC
>CATLIP010000328.1 GCA_949957035.1 uncultured Lachnospiraceae bacterium | reverse complement strand
CTTTGCCCGATTCGCCTCGTTCGCCCGAATCAACGCATCTTCCAAAATCTCCTTTTGCTCCATCTCGCTGCGGGTTTCCTCATCCACACTGTGAAATCCTAACACAATGCCGAAATGGTCTTCCCATTCCCCTGCGCGTACCGCTTTCATTTCGAAATATTCCGTCACATTATCCCTGACAATCCGGTGCCGCACACAATATGTCATCTTCTCTTCAAGTTCCTGCCTAATCCTTTCCCTGCTCAGAGCATGACGCATAAGCTCCCTGTCTTCCTCATGCACCAGTCTCTGCACATAATTCTCCATGCTGTCTTCTAACATAATGTCTCCCACAAGAGCCGGGCCAGACATATTAATTTTATTTTCAGCGTTCCGGAGGGTACTGCCCACACCGGTGTCAAGGTCAAAGAAACAGACAAACTTATAATCAATGGTCAGCGCATGAATCAGCTCTTCCTGGTATTTAGCGTTCTTCTTCTCCTGTAGTTTCTGTTCCGTACAGTCTAACAGGAAACGTTGGTAAAACAGCTCACCATTCTCCTTAAGCAACTTCACGTTGCCCATAATATGCAGTATGTCTCCATTCTGATGACGCACACGGTATTCTACGCTGCAGCTATCCCCTTCTTCCTTCAACTCCTCAATCTTCTTCTGGACAACCTGCTTATCCTCATCCAGAACAGCATCCGCCACCATGTCGAATCCTCTTGCCATCATCTCTTCTTTCGTCTCGCATCCAAGAATTTTAAGCGCAGCCTCGTTTACGCTTAAAATCTGTGAGCCGTCCAGGGAGTGACATACTACGCCACAGTCAATACTGGTAAAGATAGTCTCCATAATACGGTTTTTCTTTAACAGTTCCTGTTCGTAGGCACGTTCTTTGGTCACGTCAATACCCACGCCTACCGTTCCCATCACGCTTCCATCCAAATCATACAGCGGGGATTTGTAAGTAGTAAGCGTTCTCTCCCCCATTCCGGTCTGAATGATTTCCTCTGAAATACAGGTTACTTTTCTTTCCATCACCTGCCGTTCCGACTCTATGCAGGCAGGGTCATCCTGCTCCACATCCCATATATAAGCATGCCCCTGTCCTTCTACCTGCTCCCTGGACTTATTGACCGTCCTGCAGAAACTAATATTTACTTTCTCATGCTTACCGTTTTTATCTTTATACCAAATTAAATTGGGGATGTTATTAATGGCAGACTCAAGGTACTGGCTTGTCTGCCAGAAATCTTTGCTTACCTTGTAAGTCTGCTGCCATCTCAGGAAACGGAACCTAATCTCTTCATCCGACATCGGCGTCGTCCATATATCCTTAACTTCTGACAACATATCGCCTAAAGACATAATCTGTCCAGGCTCCGCAAACAGAATAAGTTCGGTATCCCCGCGCTTATTCTGTATCAGAGTCCGCACCGTCTCCTCTGCGCCTGCTCCCTCACAGCTTTGCAAATCTGCAAAAACTACATCTGCATTTGCTATTAACAACCCGTCAGGACTGCTGCCCTCAGTGAATGTATGCGTAAACTGTTCAAAAGACGCCATTTCTTTTATAATCTCAAAAGCTTTTGCGTGATGCCCCAATAAATAAAAATGAGTATGACAATGATACATACATGTTCCCCCTCTGGCCGGTATAATAATGTAATCAGACGAGCGGATATTTATCCGTCAGTGTTTTAATAACCGCACGTGCTTTACCGATTCCTGCCTCGCCTTCTTTAATCACGATAGAAATTGCCTCAGCAACCTGGTCCATATCTTCCGTATTCAACCCGCGTGAAGTAGCCGCCGGCGTTCCAAGCCTGATACCGCTTGTGACAAACGGTGACTTCGGGTCATTCGGAATCGTATTCTTGTTGGCAGTGATATGCGCCTCGTCCAAGAGCTTCTCCACTGCCTTGCCTGTCAGCTCATAGGGCGTCAAGTCCACCAGCATCAAATGATTGTCCGTTCCTCCAGACACAATCTTAACATCACGCTTCTGCAAACCCTTACAAAGCGCCTGGGCATTGTCTATAACTCCCTGCTGATATTCCTTAAAGGAAGGAGCAAGCGCCTCCTTAAAGCAGACTGCCTTGGCCGCAATCACATGCATCAACGGCCCACCCTGAATACC
>CATLIP010000327.1 GCA_949957035.1 uncultured Lachnospiraceae bacterium | reverse complement strand
CCATTATATAGAAGAGCTAGTGAAAGCAATTGAGCGCTCGCCGCGAATCTTCTCTGTCAGCAGTAAGATGATTCAGATGTATCATCCAAAGCTCATCGACAGCGCCGGAGATCTCTATACTCTGATGGGGTGGGGCGTATGCCGGGGAGCAGGGCGTCCGGTTTCTAACTACACAGAGACGGACGAGGTGTTCAGCGCCTGTGCCGGAGCAGCGATTTACCGCAGAGATGTATTTAAGAAGATTGGATTGTTCGATGAGAAGCATTTCGCTTATCTGGAAGATATTGACGTCGGATATCGTGCCAAAATCTTCGGATACCGGAATCTATATTGTCCTACGGCATTGGTATACCATGTGGGGAGCGGGACAAGCGGCTCAAAGTATAATTCCTTTAAAGTCAGGCTGTCCGCAAGGAATAATGTTTATCTGAATTATAAGAATATGCCGTTTTTACAACTGCTGATTAATTTTCTTCCCCTTCTTTCCGGGTACTTATTGAAGTATGCCTTTTTTGTAAAGATTGGCTTCGGGAAGGATTATGCAGACGGGCTGCGAGAAGGCATGAAAACCCGAAAGACGCTTAGAAAGGTTCCGTTTCGAATGAAATATTTGGGTAATTATGCAAGGATTGAGGCAGAATTGGCGCTGCATACGTTTTCTTACGCGAAAGACTGGATTACACGAAAGACTACAGGCAAATAAGCCCATAAAGAGGCGGCGGCATTTCCCGCCTCCTCTTTGTACTTTAGAAAACTTTAAAAATGGAAGGTATCTTTAAGCCCCGTCCACAGCTGGTCTTTCTCACTTAGATTCAGCTTCGTTCCATCCTCCAACTGATAGCCCTCTGCTTTTGCATTCCCCTGATATTCACCAATAAGCTTCGGCCACTTAATTCCAATCTCAGGGTCGTTCCATGCCAGACCCCCTTCATCTCCGGGATGGTAGAAATCTGTACATTTATAACAAAATTCAGCAATCTCACTGAGAACCAGAAAACCATGCGCAAAGCCTTCCGGAATATAAAATTGCTTCCTGTTGTCTTCCGTAAGTTCAATGCCAAACCATTTCCCGTAAGTGCCGCTGCCGCTTCTTAAATCAACCGCCACATCAAATACAGAACCTCTGATTACCCTGACAAGCTTCCCCTGTGGAAAGCTTTTCTGAAAATGCAGTCCCCTCAGTACGCCCTTGGTGGAACAGGACTGGTTGTCCTGTACAAAATTCATGGTAAGCCCCTCTTCTTCCATATCCTGTTGGTTATAGGTTTCCATAAAATATCCTCTGGCATCTCCATGGACTGCCGGCTCTATCACACAGAGTCCCTGAATACCGCCGGCATTTTTTTCTACTTTTATCTGTCCCATCCTTTTGTCCTTTCATCCAATTAAAATTCGATTTCCTTCAGATACCTTGCAAGGGCATCCTGCCAGGTCGGCAGCGGTGTAAATCCATTCTCTAAAAGCTTACTCTTATCCAGCCGGCTGTTGAAGGGCCTGACTGCCTTGGAAACGCCATACTCCTCTGTGGTTACAGGAACAACCTTTAGACGCTCCTCATCATACTCCGGATGTCCAAGCTCTACGGCCTGACGGAATATTTCCTTCGTAAAATCATACCAGCTTATATAACCGCCTTCATTGGTCGCGTGATAATAACCGTACTTCTCAGTCTCAATCATGTCCACCAACAGCCTTGCCAAGTCAAAGGTGTATGTCGGCGTTCCAATCTGGTCGTTAACCACCGTTATCCTGTCATGATTCTTTCCTACATTCAGCATGGTTTTGATAAAATTTTTGCCGTTTTTGCCAAATACCCATGCAATCCGCACAATGAAATATTTAGATAGACGCTTAACTACTGCCAATTCTCCCTCAAGCTTTGTCACACCGTAGACATTTAACGGCTTATAGTCCTTGCAGTCCGGCTCCCAGGGCTTCGTTCCCTGACCGTCGAATACATAATCTGTGCTGAGATAGACCAGTTTACAGTCCAGTTTTTCACAGACCTTTGCAATATATTCTGTGCCTGTGGCGTTAATGGCACGCACTTTGTCCGCCTTGTCCTCGTCTTCTGCCAGGTCCACCGCTGTCCACGCTGCACAGTGTACCACTACATCAGGGGCCTCCTGGGTTATCTT
>CATLIP010000326.1 GCA_949957035.1 uncultured Lachnospiraceae bacterium | reverse complement strand
GGAGATTCCTGTGATTCTTGCTGTCCTGAAAGTATTATACGATAATGATATGTTGGATGCAATTGACGAACTGGCCAAATAAATGGGCAAATAAGTCCGCCTTACTGTTCGTGCGTTTATTCTGAACCTAAGCATCTATATTCACTATAATTGACAATCCCCCGCGCACCCTATATAATATCTTTATTACACATGTAAGATTAGGAGGGATTTACCATGGCCGCTCTGCCGCAGATTTCCGAAGCTGAATATGAAGTAATGAAGGTCGTATGGAAATACGCGCCCATCAATACCAATGAAATCACTGAGAAATTACTGAAAACCACCGCCTGGAGTCCTAAGACGATACAGACCCTGATCAAACGTCTTGTAACCAAAGGCGCTCTTGCCTATGAAAAGCAGAGCCGGGTATTCGTCTATACCCCATTGGTAAAGGAAAAGGAATATATTGGCCAGGAAAGCAATTCTTTCCTGAAACGTTTCTATGATGGAGATATCACTGCCATGCTCTCTGAGTACATAGAAAACGACAGACTGTCTGATTCAGAGATCGAACACCTGCGCTCTCTTCTTTCCACAACAAAACCCGGTAAAGGAGGCAGACTGCATGACTGATTTTATCATACATTTTCTTATAAGCAATCTGTTCATCAGCGGTATCATCGGGCTCCTTATGGCCGTTAAGCATTTATTCCGAAACAGCCTGTCCGGCCGGATGCAGTATCATCTGTGGTTTTTGCTGCTCGGACTTCTGGCCGTTCCTTTCATACCGCTGCGTCCAGCCAGATTCTCCCGGATATTCTCCCGGCTTGCATTCTTTCAAAATTTCTCCGTGTCATATACAGGGAATGCAGCAAGAGAACGAATGACTGCCAATCCGGCCGAAAATATGGACTGGCTGAATGATTTTACTCTTTCTGTAAGCAGCAGTACCTCTTCCATTACCGGAAACATACTGCTGGGAATCTGGATTGCAGGCATCCTTGTAATGGTGGTGTTCCTGGCGAAGGCTTTCCTCCGGTTACAAAACCTGAAACAGTCTGCGCTTCCTCTACAACACCCCAAAATCCGCAGACTGTATCATGAATGCCTGCATGAGATGAAGATAACAAAAAATATTCCCATATACAGCACCGCGTTTTTGAAATCTCCTGTGATTGTAGGGCTTCTAAGGCCCCGCATCTATTTTCCGATTCATTTAATCTCAGATTATAATGAAAATGAAGCAGAGATTAATAATACCCAAAAGGTATCCTGTAATCCGTACCGCCTTGAGACAAGCGTGCTTCGTCCAATAAGATATATGCTGCTGCATGAATTACAGCACTACAGACATAAAGACGCACTGGCTAATTATCTGATAGTCCTTGCCAGAATGATTTACTGGTTCAATCCCGTTGTGTGGCTTGCACTGAGAGAAATGCAATGCGACAGAGAGGTTGCCTGCGACACCTCCGTACTGAACATGCTTGATGGGAATTCTTATGGAGATTATGGAAATACATTGATCAGTTTTGCCGAAAAGATCTCTCATGCTTCCATCCCCTTTGCCGTCAATCTCAGCGGAACGATGACACAGATGAAACGGCGCATCATGAACATTGCCACCTATGAAACACCAACATTAAAGAAGAAGCTGAAAGGCATGGCTGCTTTTTTGCTGACATCCGTTCTTCTGATCAGCCTGGCGCCGATATTATCTACATATGCGGCAGAGGACAGCCACTACCGATGGAAATCCTCTTCAAAGAACGTCACCTCCCTGGATCTTTCGTCTTATTTTGGAGAATATGAAGGAAGTTTTGTTTTGTATAATCTTGAGCAGGACGCATGGGGCATCTACGATATGGAGCATGCCGCTTTACGGCGCTCTCCTGACTCCACATACAAAATGTATGCCGCATTGTTTGGACTGGAAGAAGGTATTATCACACCGGAAGATTCCAAAATGGAATGGGATGGGGAAAACTATCCGTTTAAGGAATGGAATGCTGACCAGACCCTGACATCCGCCATGCGCTCTTCAGTCAACTGGTATTTCCAGGGAATTGATAAACAGCTTGGATCTGCTTCTGTTAAGAACTACATTCAGAAAATCGGATATGGCAATGAAAACACAGAAGCCGGTCTCCCTTTCTATTGGCTGGAATCTTCCCTAAAGATTTCTCCCATAGAACAGGTAGAACAACTGGTCAGACTAT
>CATLIP010000325.1 GCA_949957035.1 uncultured Lachnospiraceae bacterium | reverse complement strand
GCCAATGAATCTCTGAATCAGGAGATTTCCTTTTTGACGGGGGCACGTACCGGGACACTAAAAATCGGGACCTACACCAGTTGTTCCATACACTGGATTCCCGGTATCATCCAGACATTCCGGAAAGAATATCCGGGAATCCATTTTGATATCTCGGAGGGAAATGAGGCTGAACTTTCTAATTGGATTCGCGACCATAAGGTAGATATCGCATTTACCAGCTATCAGAACAGTTCTTCCTACCATTTTATCCACCTGTATGACGACCCTATGCTGGCGGTGATGCCCAAAGGTCATCCTCTTGCCGCTTATGACGAGATACCCATTGAGTTATTCGAAAGCTCTGCTTTCGTGGTGTCTGATTATACCTATCTCAACGACGTCCACCGGATTCTCAAGACCGCAGGCGTCACACCGGATATCAAATACACTTCCCACAATGATTATTCTATCCTGTCTATGGTGGAGCATAATCTTGGAATCAGTATTCTTCCGGAGCTGATTCTGCGGGGAAAATCGGGGAACTTCGAGGCACGTCCTCTGAAACCATACGCGCTTCGCAGACTTGGAATGGCTGTGGCTTCGGCTACGGATATGTCGCCGGCCATGAAGATTTTCATAGAGTACACGAAGAATTATTTTATGTGATGAAGCACATTCGTGCTCATCCGTTTGGGACATGCATCATCTTCAGGGATTTCCGGCAAAAATCTCCTCTGTGGAGGGGGGAATTTCCCCAACTCCCACAGAGGAGATTTTTTATCGTTTATTCCCCATACAGAATACGGCGACCACACCCGGTCCGGTATGGCTTCCTATCACGGTTCCTATATGATTGACAAGAATATTGTCAATCCCCATCTTCTCCCTGACCAACTCTGCAACATACTCGGCGTCCTCCTCACAGTCTCCATGGGTAATCATAACGATGTCGTTCTCCAGTCCCGGCGCCCCCTTGGACTGCTCCAAAGCCGTATCCACAATCTTGTTCAGGGCCTTCTTACGCCCCCGTTCCTTTCCAATCACCTTAAGCGCGCCTTCATCATCCATATGGATCATAGGCTTGATTTTCACCATACCTCCAAGCACCGCTACGGTTTTGGAGATACGGCCTCCCCTGTGCAGATGCTCTAAATCATCAATCGTCACATTATGGCAGACGTGCAGCTTATTCTCCTCCACCCATTTTGCCGTCTCTTCCAATGAAAGGCCTTCACTTTTACGCTTCAATGCATAATACAAAAGCAAACCTTCTCCAAGACAGGCACATAACGTATCGACCACTATAATTTTCCGCTTTGGGTATGCTTCCATAAGTTCTTTTGCCGCAATCTGCATACTGTTGCAGGTTCCGCTTAAGGCAGACGAAAAAGCCAGATGCAGGATATCCTTTCCTTCCTCAAGGAAGGGCTCTCATGCCTTTTTTGCCCCGTCGGGACTCACCTGAGAAGTTACGGCCATCTTTCCTTCCCGCAGCTTTCCAAAAAATTCTTTTGAAGACAATCCGTCCATATCCTCATATGTTTCCCCGTCTATCGTATAACTGAGGGGTACAACCGGCACACTTCTTTCGTTCAGCCATTCCTTCGGCAAATCTACGGTACTGTTCACAGTTATGATATAATCCTTCAATCGTTAAGCCTCCTTTGATACGTTATTTTCTTCCATGCTGCGTAAAACCTTTTTCATCGTAAATGTAAATACAATCCCTGTGGTCACCACAGAGATAATATCCGCTACCGGTTCCGCCCTGTAGATTCCCATCACACCCATAAACTTTGGGAAAATGACAGCCAGCGGAATCAGAAGGATTACCTTTCTTAGAAGAGCGATAAACAGGGAAACCTTCGCCTGCCCCAACGCAAGAAAAGTAGACTGGCATGCAGACTGTAAACCAAAGATTGTAATCCCCAGAAAATATACCGGCATCACCTGACAGGTCAGCTCAATCAGTTTCTCGTTGTTGGTAAATATCCCTGCATAGACTTCCGGTACAAGCACTGCCACTCCTCCAAGAATCAGCGTCCCCGCAAGTCCTGCTGCCAGAAGTCTCATAAACGCGCCCTTTACCCTCTTCCCGTCCCCTGCCCCATAGCTGTAGCTGATCACAGGCTGGACGCCCTGAGCGATTCCCTGTACAGGTATGAGTATCAGTTGCATGATGCTGGTCATAATGGACATGGTTCCTACATACAAATCTCCGCCGT
>CATLIP010000324.1 GCA_949957035.1 uncultured Lachnospiraceae bacterium | reverse complement strand
ATGTATTTGGTGAATCCGGCCCGGCGGTACAGTTGATTAAGAAGTATGGTCTGGATTCTGAAAGCATCTATGAGAAGATTAAGACATTCTTAAAGTAGGATAGCATTTTATAGTGAAGGTGAAATGGACTGTTTATCAGTCCATTTTTCTTTTTGGGGTATTCTTTTAGAACGATTTACAATCCCGTCTTCTCATGATAAAATATAAAAACTGACAAGTATTGTGTTTCATTTGAGGCAACCCGTCGAAAATGACTTAAACGTGCCGGAAATTTCTAAGGACAAGCCCCACAGATTGATAAAATATGCAAATTCCATATGCTATCATTAGCAAAAATATGCAAAATGAGGTGACGAGTGTATGGAAAGACAATTTCCGAAGAACGTAAGGCAGATAGGTAATGTCAGTGACGAGCCTAAGATATACGTGGAAGATTATGTGGATATTTATCTGAATCAGCTTCAGCAGCAGGCGGAAGAGACTCCTGTTGGAGTTATCCTCATTGGTGAGATACTAAAGTTAGAAGGACAGGATGTGGTGTGCATATCCGGTGCAATGGGGATTCGGGATGTCCGAATGAACGGTACGGAGATTGTCATAGAGAAAGAAACCTTGAAAGGACTGGAGGAAGAACGGAAGAAGTATTTCCCTTCCGGTGAGTCTGTGGGGTGGTGTCTGATTGAGAATGGACATCCTTCGAGACAAGACCGGGAGATTAAGAAGATTCATCACAGGAATTTCGGCAGGGAGAATACCATATTTGTGTGGAAGGATGCACTGGACAAGGAAGAGACTTTCTATTCTTACAGGAATGGAGAGCTTTCAGAGATGGACGGGCATTACATTTACTATGAGAAAAATCCTGATATGCAGAATTATATGATAATGACGCGCAGACAGAATGGAGCGACACCCTGTGAGCTGGTTGAGGACCGGGCGGCAAAGGATTTTCGAAGCGCGGTCAAATCCAGGCTTGAGGAGAAGGAAAGACAGAGTTCAAGGCTTATATATGCCACCAGCGCTTTGCTTGTGGTGGTGGTGCTTGCCATTGGAATTTCGACTGTGAATAATTTTGATAAGATGGAGGCAGTCCAGGATTCTCTGGAAACATTGTCCCAGTCGGTCAATAAGCCGGAGAGCCGGACGAAGACCGTCAGTGAAGACCAGCAGGCAGTTTCGGCAAATCAGGCCTTAGAGGAGGCGGATACAGGGGAGGAAGACACTGTGGAGCAGGAACCCGAGACGGCACAGGCCGGCGGTACGGTTCCGGATCCATCCACAATACAGGAACAGCTTGGCGAAGAGAATTATTATATGGTGCAGAAGGGGGATACGCTGGACAGTATCAGTGTGAAATTATACGGCGATACTTCCCATGTTAAGGCGATTTGTAAAATGAATGGGCTGTCAGACGGCAACTTGATTTATATCGGGCAAAAATTATTATTACCTTAGTGGTAAAATATGTTACAATAGAAAGAAATTTGGAAAATAAAGTACGAACGAATAGAACTGAAGGGGAGATGAATGAAACGGCGAAGAGATAGAAACCTTCATGTTGTCAGAGAACAGGAAGATCCAACAGACAGGATTGTGAGAGAGATTTTAGATGAATTGAATAGTGAAGACGATTTTCAAAGAGAGCTGGAGGAACCGGGCAGGAGGCATAGGAGACCCTTGAAGCGCAGATGGTTCATAGGTATCTTTATACTGATGGCTTTAGCAACAGGCGTGTATCTTCTGGTCAATCTCCAGACGTACAGCAAAGTACGGGTAACCGACTCATACAAGAATGGAGGAGCGTCAAATAACAGCTATAAGGAGTTTGCGGGCGGCGTGTTGAAATACAGCAGGGACGGAATCTCTTACCTTGATCAAAAGGGGGAAGAGCAGTGGAATCATTCCTATCAGATTAAGAATCCGCAGATTGAGGCGGGCAATGAATCGGCGGTAGTTGCTGACAAAGGCGGGAATGATATACTGGTCATTAAAGAGGACGGGGTGAAAGGAGAGATTCATACGGCTATGCCAATTGAGAAGGTGAGCGTGTCGGAGCAGGGAATTGTGGGCGCCATCCTTAAGAATGATGCTTCGGCAGAGATTATATGCTATGATATTGCAGGCAATATTCTTGTGGAGCATAAGACGTCTTCTGTGGGGACGGGCTATCCTCTGGACATTGCCCTGTCGGAGGATGGAGAAGTGATGCAGGTTTTATAT
>CATLIP010000323.1 GCA_949957035.1 uncultured Lachnospiraceae bacterium | reverse complement strand
GCATCAGAAAGAAGGTTGCCGTAATAACGATAAACAGCGTAAGCAACATATATCCGACACGTTTTGCGATAAATTTTGCCATAGATTCTCTGCCTTTCTCTCTGGGGACAGGGGATTTTCCATCCGAAACAGTTTCTCTCCTGCCTGTTTCGGATGGAAAGTACCCTGTCCCCGTTTTAATCGAGTAGGGAAGAGCCATCCTCCCCTACTCGCCGCGCATAAAATGCCGCCGCCTGACTTAGACGGCGGCATCTGCTGATTACCTATTTTCCTTCAATATACACATACTTAAACCCTGTAGTAGTGGTCTCACGTTCATTCAGGTTCTTAGCGTAATCATAGTGGAACGCAATCTTCCTCTCGTTTACAAGCGGACAGACATTACATCCCTCTTCAAAAAGAACCGTCTCAGCCTGTTCATACAAATCAACTCTCTTGCTCTCATCCATCTCCCGGCTGGCCTGTTCAATCAGGTCGTCAAAAGTCTCATTGGACCAGTTTGTCGGAATATTGCCGGAATTTTCTGTGGTAAACAATGAAATCATTGACATAGGGTCGTCATAGTCTGTGGTCCAAACCATGTTCGCCATCTGGAAATCTCCGCTGTTGGTCTTCTGCTGGAATGTAGACCACTCATTGAAATCCAGCTCAATATTAACGCCCAAAATATCTTTGTATTTCTGCTGTACATACTCGCCGTAGTTACGCGCCCACTGTGTAGTCGCACTTAAGGAATACTTCACCTTAATCGCGGAAGGATCGCTTCCCAGTCCTAATTCCTCCATGCCCTTAAGCAGAAGCTCTTTCGCATCCTCCTCCTTGGCAATCTTGGCAAGAGGTCCTTCTACCTGCTCACGATACTCTCCGTTTTCCCCGGTAGAAATACCTTCCGGTACCCACCAGTATGCCGGAACATGCAGCTCCTGATAGATAGTCTTCGCCATGTCTTCTCTGTCAACCGCAAGCGCGAACGCCTTCCGAACGTTCAGGTTACTAAACAGCTCGTCCTCTACATTGAAGAAATCAAAACGCATCGTAGGCTGCTTCGTATCCACACGTTCTACATTATCTTTGGCAGTGAAACGGTCCACCCACTCCTGCTCGCCTACAGATATATTATCAAGAGCCCCGCTCTCGAAGGAATTATATCTTGCATTGGAATCTGTAATAATGGAAAACTTAATCTTGTCAAGCTTCACATTCTCCGCATCCCAATAATCCTCATTCTTCACCAGTGTAATCTCAGAATTATGCGTCCAGGAATCTACCTTGAAAGGTCCGTTAAACACAAGAGAATCAAGCTCAGAGCCGTAAGTCTCTCCGTATTTTTCTGCAATATCCTGACGTACCGGATAGCATGCTCTCGTGTCAGTGATGGACATGAAATATGGCGTAGGAGCCTCAAGAGTAATCTCCAATGTCTTGTCGTCTACAGCTTTTACTCCAAGCTCTTCTACACCTACTTCACCGTTGACTACTTTCTGCCCATTCTTAATAAATGGAGCTGTAAAGAAAGAGTTCGGTGAACCTGCATCCGGATCCAATGTCCTTGAAATACCATAGGCATAATCTGCTGCGGTTACATCCTGCCCGTCGGACCATTTGTTGTCGCGCAGCTTAAACGTCCAGACGGTTCCGTCTTCATTCGGCTCCCAGCTCTCCGCTCCTGCGCCCTCGCGCTCCTGCTCGCCGTCCTTCTCAACCAGACGTGTCAAGGGCTCCAATGTATTCTTGTTGATATCCCATCCATACATGTCGTTTCCCTTGATAGTATCAAGGGTGGATGGCTCTGTCGCAAGAAATGTGTTGAACTCCTGAGCTTCCCCACTGCCGGAGCCTCCCGATGAACCTCCCGATGAGCCTCCGTCTCCTTTGCCGCCGCATGCTGCAAGCGACAATACCATTGCCGTTGTCAGCAAAACTGCAACCAATTTCTTTTTCATAAATAAATTCCTCCAGATTTGTATTATAATTACTTTTATCACGCATTGATAAGATTTACCAAAGAAAGAATAACATAAAATGGAATGACATACAACTATCTAAAATGTGAACATTTCGTAATATTTTATTACAATTAGAAACAAAATTGTAAAAAGAGGGCAGAAAAGGGGAATAAAAACAAAGACCCCATATACCGGGGTCTTATCGCTGGTATTACCGCTTTTTTTCGAGTTTGCCGTCTTCGCCTACGTAGTAGTTATCCACCCAGGCATCGGTAACCAATACACCATCTTCGTCCAGATAATACCAGGCACCGTCATCCTTCTGCCAGTAC
>CATLIP010000322.1 GCA_949957035.1 uncultured Lachnospiraceae bacterium | reverse complement strand
ATATCTGTTTATGATAGACGGGAAGAAAAAGCCGCTGACCATTGAAGTGCAGAACGATGAGCTTCAGGTCCATTATGGCCAGGGAGAGAAAATTGATGTTTATACAAAGCTTTCTCCGGAAGTAATGGACGGCATTATCCAGGGCAGGATGACATTCCAGAGGGCATTCATGACAGGGGAGATGACAGCGAAGGGCAATCTGAAGAATCTGAAAATGTTAGACCAGATTTTTCGGTTTTAGGTATCGTATGTCGCCATAATCGTGCGGCTCCCATACTAAGTTTTTGATGGATCAAGAAGAGGAGGAAGAAAATGAAAGAATCAACTTGTATTTTTTGTAAGATTGCAGCAGGGGAAATCCCTTCCAAAACGATTTATGAGGATGAAAATTTTCGTGTAATCCTGGATATCAGTCCGGCTACAAAGGGGCATGCGCTGATTCTTCCCAAGGAACACTATGCGAATCTTTATGAGCTTCCCGATGAAATGGCGGGGAAGGTTATGCTGCTTGCCAAGAGGCTGGCCGCCCATATGACAGAGGCCTTGGGCTGTGATGGCTTTAACTTGGTGCAGAATAATGGGGAAGTAGCCGGACAGACCGTCTTCCATTTTCATCTGCACCTGATTCCCAGATACCGGACAGACGGGCAGAGCATCGGATGGAAGCCGCAGGAGGTTAGCCAGGAAGAACTTGGGAAGATTTATGAACAGATTTGCCAGTAAGATATTTATTGGTGTATCAGACAGGCGAAAGGATAAGAAGGACGGATGCGGACAATAGATGTGGCTGAGGTTACGATAAATATTAAGGAGATGTGTATCGAGGCGAACCATTTTCTTGCAAAGGATATGGATGCAGCCATGAAACAGGCGGCGGCGGATGAAAAATCGCCTCTGGGAAGACAGATACTGTGTCAGCTTCAGGATAATCTCAAAATTGCAGGAGAGGACATGATACCTATCTGTCAGGATACTGGTATGGCCGTTATCTTTATGGAGATTGGACAAGATGTACATTTGACGGGGGGCTCCCTGGAGGATGCGGTCAATGAGGGCGTCAGGCAAGGATACACAGAAGGGTATTTACGTAAATCTGTAGTGGGGGACCCTTTGAAGCGTGAAAATACGAAAGACAATACTCCCGCGGTTATCCATTATGATATCGTTCCGGGTGAATGCCTTAAGATAACGGTTGCGCCTAAGGGATTTGGAAGTGAAAATATGAGCCGTGTGTTTATGCTTAAGCCTGCGGACGGTATAGAAGGTGTAAAAGGTGCAATCTTGACGGCGGTGAGGGATGCAGGACCGAATGCGTGTCCGCCGATGGTGGTTGGTGTAGGAATTGGCGGTACCTTTGAAAAATGTGCGCTGTTGGCGAAGAAAGCTCTGACCAGGCCGGTAGATGAACGTTCCGGTATTCCTTACGTCAGGGAATTGGAGGAGGAATTGTTAGAAAGGATTAACCACACAGGAATCGGACCTGGAGGATTGGGTGGTACGACTACGGCATTGGCGGTCAATATTAATACTTATCCGACACATATTGCCGGCCTTCCGGTGGCGGTTAATATCTGCTGTCATGTGAACAGGCATGTGGTGCGGACAATATAGGGAAGTAAACCGTATAGATTGCAGCATAAAAACAAAACTTTGAGGGTCAGTAAAATAGGAAAAGCCTTAGAACGGCTTTAGAATGGGTGGGACAATGGAACGGCATATACAGGCACCAATCAGTAAAGAAGAAGCGGCAAAACTGCATTCCGGCGATTATGTATACATAACCGGAACCATTTATACTGCCAGGGATGCGGCACATAAAAGAATGCAGGAGACATTGGAGAGGGGGGAGGCACTTCCCTTTCCGCTAGATGGAAACGTGGTTTATTATATGGGACCGTCCCCCGCAAGGGAGGGCAGGGCCATTGGCTCTGCGGGGCCCACCACTGCCAGCCGCATGGATAAGTATACCCCTGACTTGTTGGATATGGGGCTTGTGGGAATGATTGGCAAAGGAAGACGCTGTGATGCGGTGAGGGATGCCATTGTCAGAAACAGTGCGGTATATTTTGCGGCTGTGGGAGGTGCAGGAGCTTTGCTCTCTAAGTCGATTACAAAATCGGAAGTGGTCGCCTATGATGACCTTGGCACTGAGGCAGTCCGCAAATTGGAAGTAGAGAATTTCCCGGTCATTGTTGTGATTGATTCTCAGGGGAATAATCTGTATGATACGTCGATGGAAGAGTATGTTTCCTTGTAGGATACCAAATATATGTATATGACTGT
>CATLIP010000321.1 GCA_949957035.1 uncultured Lachnospiraceae bacterium | reverse complement strand
TGGGGAATTTTACCGTCTCAAGATACTCAAGCGCCTTGCCCGCATCGGTAAAGTTCTCGTATGCCGCCGTAGGCATCTGGTATTTTTTCATCAGGTCTTTGGAAAATGCCTTTGAGCCTTCCAGAATCGCCGCATTCTTCCGCGGTCCAAACGTACGGATGCCTGCTGCCATAAGCTCGTCCACCAGTCCGCCTACCAGCGGGTCGTCCATACCTACAATTACAAGGTCTACTTCCTTTTCTTTGGCAAATGCAACGATTTTATCAAATTCCATGGCGCCGATAGGAGCGCACTGGGCATACTCTGCAATTCCTGCATTTCCAGGAGTACAGTATATCTCGTCCACCATCCTGCTCTTCGACACACAATAGGCAATGGCATGCTCTCTGCCGCCGCTGCCCACAATCAACACCTTCATCTTTCACTCTCCTCCATTCTCACATGAAATAACAGCCAATCCATCTCTTACCGACACCCTCCCATTGGCAATCAGATTAATCGCTTGCGGCAGAAGCTTCCACTCTGCCTGCTCCATCACCCGTTTCTGAAGAACCTCTGGGGTATCTTCTGCCTTTACCTCCACAGCTTTCTGAAGAATAATCGGACCAGTATCCGTTCCTTCGTCTACAAAATGAACGGTGGCGCCCACTACCTTGACGCCTCGTGCAAGCGCTGCCTCATGTACCTTCAGCCCATAGAACCCTGTTCCGCAAAAAGAAGGAATCAGCGACGGATGGATATTAATAATCCGGTTCCTGTATTTTTCAATCATAGCCGGCGGAATCACAACAAGAAAACCAGCCAGGACAATCAAGTCCGGCTTCCATGAATCCACGGCTTCCATAAATTCTTTGTTAAATTCTTCTCTGGAAGCAAAATCCTTGGGTGAGATGCATCTGCCGGCAATCCCGTGTCTTTTTGCCCGCTCAAGGGCAAAGGCATTCTTATTATTGCTGAGCACGCCTGTGATTCGAGTATTCGTAATCCTACCCTCCTCAATAGCATCAATGACTGCCTGTAAGTTCGTTCCGCCTCCTGATACAAGTACCACTACCTCTAGCATAACGTAACTCCCTTTTCTCCTGCCTCAACATGGCCTACCACATACGGCTGCTCGCCTACCGCCTTGATTGCCTCCAAGGTTTTCTCCACATCCCCAGACTCAACAGCAACAACCATTCCCAGACCCATGTTAAACGTGTTATACATCATCTCCTCTGAAATCTCTCCCTTCTTAGCCAGAAGTTTGAAAATAGCGGGGACTTCGTAACTGCCCTTCTCAATAACTGCCCTCGCGCCCTTTGGCAGCATTCTCGGAATATTTTCATAAAAACCGCCGCCTGTAATATGGCTTACGCCCTTGACCTTAACGCCGCAGTCCTTAATGCTTTTTAACGCCTTCACATAGATTCTGGTAGGCTCAATTAACGCCTCTCCCAGCGTCTTGCCCAATTCCTCATAATATGTATTAAGGGACTCCTTCGTCATGTCAAACACCTTGCGCACAAGGGAGAAACCGTTACTGTGGACGCCGCTTGATGCAATACCAATCAGCACGTCCGAAGGTCTGATATTTTCACCATTAATCATCTCCTTCTTATCCGCAACGCCAACCGCGAAGCCGGCTAAATCGTATTCCTCCTCTGGCATAAGTCCCGGATGCTCTGCGGTCTCACCGCCAACCAGCGCACATCCGGACTGCTTGCAGCCTTCTGCCACACCGCTTACAATGGCCGCAATCTTCTCTGGATAATTCTTCCCGCATGCAATATAATCCAGAAAGAATAATGGCTCGCCGCCTGAGCACACAATATCATTCACACACATTGCTACCGCATCAATACCGATGGTATCATGCTTGTCCATAATAAACGCAAGCTTTACCTTGGTTCCGCACCCGTCTGTTCCTGACAGGAGAACCGGCTCGTCCATCTTCTTGATTCCGCTTAAATCAAAGGCGCCTGCAAACCCCCCAAGACCTCCTAAAACCTCCGGCCTCATAGTCTCCTTTACATGCTTCTTCATCAATTCTACTGATCTGTATCCGGCTTCGATATCCACTCCAGCATTCTTATAATCCATATCTTTGTCTCCTTATCCCTGACTTATGAAATAATCCCAATACCAGCTATCCCAAATACGCCTCATATCCAATCTCATCTAACTTTGCTGCCTTCGCCTGGACCGTCTCCTTCATCTCCCTGGAATAATCCTTAAGCTTATTCAATAATTCCTCATCAGATGTTGCAAGGATCTTCGCTGCAAGGATCGCCGCATTCATACCTCCGTCGATAGCAACCGGTGCAACCGGG
>CATLIP010000320.1 GCA_949957035.1 uncultured Lachnospiraceae bacterium | reverse complement strand
CTCCCCTGATTTCATCAGTCATCCGAAAAATTTCAAAAATGTCCCGTTTACTGAGTTTTGATAAAGTAACTAAATTTCGCAATCCGGCGCCTCCATTCTCTGCTTCCGCCCGATGAGAATCGCCTTTGCATCGGTTCCGTGTCCCATGTCCGCTATCTTCCCATGTCACCTTTTTGCAATTACGTAATTCCATAAAATCGCAATCTTAATTCATGACATAATAATTCCTGTCGCATGAATCCCTGGCGTCAAAACTACGATAAATCCCGAAACCTTCCGCTCCGGGACAAATGGCCTGCCCCGTTATAATATCCAACACTTTCTCTATGTCCCAACGCTTCGCCGGGAGGATGACAGCCCGATGCCCCACCACCTCCCGCAGAATGCGCAGTTCCAATTGCTGTCTATGGCGAAAATGCCATCATAGCGGTACCAGACATCCCGAAGCTCGATGGAAACCGGGCCGGAGGGGAGGGCGCAGCCTGACTTGTGGTTAAGTTTCATTGGTCAGACTTCCTTTTTTAAACGGACTTATAGGTACGTGGAATCCTGTCTTTGGATTCTATCATATCATATCTAGTTTGAATTTGCTATAAGTTCTTCAATGATAAGCAGATAGTTGACATATGTGTATTGAGTGTGTATAATAAAAATGGAAAGGAGGAAACTTTGAAAGAAATAAAATTTCATACGGAGGAAGAGTATGTATGAAACAGAGGGAGCCTGTAAAAAAGCTTGAAAATGCCGGTTTTATCTTTGAGAGGCATGGAAGTAACCACGACATATATGCCAAAGGAGACGAGAAGGAGGAGATTCCAAGGCATAAAGAAATTGACGAAAGATTAGCAAAAGCAATTATCAAGAGAAGAAACCTTTGATATACTGTAGATAAGCCATATTTATTTGGCTAATGCTGATTTGTAAATTAAGATACGGAGAATTTAAAATGAAAAATGTGTATCCTGTGTTTTTTACGAAAGCAGATACCGTTATACTGGTAGAAGTTCCTGACTTGGAAATATTAACAGAAGGGAAGGATATGTCTGACGCTATAGAGATGGCAAGAGACGCCATTGAGCTGAAATGTGTGTCGCTGGAAGATGACGGAATAGAAATTCCCTTACCATCCGGGCTGCATGCTTTAGATGTAAATAGCGGGACATTTGCGGAAGAAGGCGATACCGTAATATCCTTCGTTGATATTGATTCGGGAGAATATAGAAGAAAGATTGATACAAAGACTGTCAGAAGAAATGTTACACTCCCAAGTTGGCTGAATTATGAAGCTGAACATGCGGGAATTAATGTCTCCAGGTTGCTGCAGGAAGCACTCATGAAGGTATTAAACGTGGAGCAGGCTTTATAGCTGATGATATCAATCGGATGCGTTATGCTTAAGAGGAACCGATGGGTCAGGCTGTTTTAGCCGGAATCATCGGTTTCTTTTTAGAGAAAACTCTTTTTGTGAGTTCCCGTACTCTTGTCAGCAACTGCTCCTTTGTAGAGGTCACGGGACTGCCCAGGGACACCCATAAAGACTACAAAGCTTTACTTACCAGCGCCCTGATCAGTTCAAGGCACTTGTCCCTGCGCTTCTCCTCCTTCAGCCATTTCACCATCAGGCAAACATCGGGATACTGAAACAGGTCGACAATTCTCCTGTAATACGGAAACGCGGCTTTTTCGACATCATTCATGGTATAATGCCGGAATATCACAGACAGATTATCATCCTGCTCTGCATCCATCCTATCTGCCGGGATTCCGTCCCTTACCGTTCACACAGGCGGCATGCTCCCCGCCGATGGAATTGCTGTAAGTATTAATGGCGTCTCAAAGCAGCTTCTGTCCGATGAGAATCGCCTTTGCGTCGGTTCCGTGGCCAATGTCCGCCGTTACCGCAATGGGCAGTTCTTTCCCCGCGATTTCGCGTATGAGGGTTTCCACTGTGGGAGTACATCTCTCGTCCTCCATCTGGGTAAAGGTTCCAAGCAGGATGCCCGCAACTTTTTCAAAGGCTCCCAACTGCTGTAACTGGCGCAGATAGGTTTCTATCTGGGGCGGCGTCCCATGGTAAGCTTCCAGCAGCAATATCTTTCCTTCCAAATCGGGCATGTACTCCGTGCCTGCCAGTTTCAGGAAGCATCGGATATTTCCTCCGATTACGGTTCCCTTCATTTCCTTCTGTTGTAGGAAGCGGTATTTGATTTTGAACAGGTCATTGCAGGAATACTCTCCTGCCGCATTATGATAGAGCAGATTCCGAATCTGATACAGCACGGAAGCCTTGCCCGTCTTTGCATAGATGGCATTGATCACAGT
>CATLIP010000319.1 GCA_949957035.1 uncultured Lachnospiraceae bacterium | reverse complement strand
ACGGCAGTTCCGAGGAGGAATCCGATGCCGCAGAAGACAGCTCCGAGGAAAGCTCTGACGCCGCAGAGAACAATTCCGGTGCTGAGAACGTCGAAGCCGGAAGCGTTATGACCTATGCGGAGTACGACGCTGCCGCCGTGGACACACAGGTAACAATTGAAGCCTATGTGCAGGCAAAGCAGTCCTGGTGGGAAGATAAGGCCACGGTCTACGCTCAGGATGAGGACGGCGCCTATTTCCTGTATGAGATGGCATGTACGAAGGAGGATTATGAGAAGCTGACTCCCGGGACCAAGATCAGGGTAACCGGATATAAGGCAGAATGGTCCGGCGAGGTGGAGATCATCGACGCAACCTTTGAAATCATTGACGGAAACTATGTAGCCACGGCTGAGGATGTGACCGCTCTCCTGGGAAGCGACGACCTGATCAAGAAGCAGAATATGTTCGTGTCCTTCAAGGGCATGACCGTGGAAGCCAAGAAGGACGCCGAGGGGAACGTCATCAAGGATGCCGAAGGAAACGATGCGGCTTTCGTGTACAAATGGGACGGCTCCGGCCAGGACGGGGAGGACCTGTATTTCGATGTATCCGTCAACGGACAGACCTATACCTTTACCGTGGAGTCCTATCTCTGCGACAACACCACGGAGGTGTATAGCGCAGTGAAGAACCTGAAGGTGGGCGACAAGATCGATATGGAAGGCTTCCTGTACTGGTATGAGGGAGTGAATCCCCATATTACCAAGGTAACTGCAGCGCAGTAATGGCTCGGGAGGGGAAATGCGTTCCCCCTGGAACAGGAATGCAAACAATACATAAGGCAGATGAGAGTCCCTGTGGATGTAATAGTCCGCAGGGATTTTGATACACTCAGGTATCAGGCGAAATACCATTTTGAAAAAAGAAATAAATTATGAATATTGACAATCCATCCTACATATGCTATTATCAAGATGCCAACAGTAAGTCTTGCGCAAGCGCCGCTGTCTCGGTAAGGGTTATGTGTTAGCCCCGCCCGCAAGCGATTGGCATCGATAATTCAGCAGGCTATTAGAGCCTGCTTTTTTTGAGAGGATGACCATGGAATACTTGTATATTGATGAATCTGGGACAATGACGGTTTCTCATTATAGAACGCATCCTTATTTTATTATATCTATTGTCCGGGCAAAAGACATAGATAGGATAAAAAGAATATATAAGAGATTTGTTAGAGAACACATGGGGGAACTTCAAAGGGCGGATGATAAAGGGCTGATGTTTTCTGGCTCTAAGTTTTTGGAATTGAAAGGGAGTTGCTTTACCCCAAAACTGAAAAGAGAGTTTGTGGATTTTTTCTGCAGAAACAATTATTTTGAAGTATTTTATATCGTAGCCGATAACAGCAGGATACAGCCAAAATTTTACGCGAATACCGCAAGAGCTTTCAACTATCTTATACGATTGGCCTTGGAATACTACATACAGAAAGGCTATATATCCAATGATGGACTTTTCCTTCAGTTGGACGAAAGGAACGAAAAGACAGAAACAAAGCATTTTTTAGAAAACTATTTGCAGACGGAGTTGGGGCTTCGGAATATTGTAAATAATGACTGCAAAGTGCAGTATTTTGATTCTTCTAATAATTACATCATACAGATTGCGGACGTTTTCTCAAATTTGTACTTTTCAGAATTGAAAACCAAAGCATATACAAAAGAGATCGAGTACATGAAGAAAGAGGGGTATTTGAAACATATTTTTGAGTTTCCCTTGCGGTGATGGAAAAGAAATATTTTCTCCAGATTTTGGAGAAAGAACTTTTACAAACACAATATTTTGTGGTAAAATGAGGAATGTCCGCCGGTGGAGGACATTCCTTTTTGAGTTGCAGGAGTATTGAACTGACCTTGCAGCCCGGCTTCTTCTCAAGGGAAGTCCCATACGGTGTTAATTCATCTGCTTTCCGTTTTTCCGGATAAGGCAGAATAATTATGGCATTTGCGATGTAATATCCGGTTAATAAAATTGAAGCAAATACCGGGTCGGGAATTACACAGCCCCGACCCGGCAGGAAATACGGAAGAAATAAAAACAGGAGTGATACCAATGCAGGAACAAATCCCCACGGGAGACTTGACTCCCATGATGCAGCAATATCTGGAAACCAAAAAGCAGTATGCGGACTGCATTTTATTCTATCGGCTGGGAGATTTCTATGAGATGTTCTTTGAGGACGCCAAGACAGTGTCAAAGGAGCTGGAGCTGACCCTGACGGGGAAGGCCTGCGGACTGGACGAGCGCGCCCCCATGTGCGGCGTCCCCTATCATGCGGTGGA
>CATLIP010000318.1 GCA_949957035.1 uncultured Lachnospiraceae bacterium | reverse complement strand
CCTGACCTTCCTTTACGGGGAGTGGCTGAAGTATGAGGATTCCTACACCGCCGATATCCGATATTGCTTAGATAAGGAACTGGCAAAACTCAGGAGAGATTACAGGGATATGAAGGAGGAGAACATCGTATGAAGAAATTAGTATCCACATTGAATATGGAGAAAACGGAATGGTTAAAGTACCGGAAACAGGGGATTGGAGGTTCTGACGCAGGGGCGGTATGCGGGCTCAACCCCTACCGCACAGCCCTCCAGGTGTATCAGGATAAGACCACGAATGAAACCGAAGAAATCGACAATGAGGCAATGAGGCAGGGAAGGGAGTTTGAAGATTATGTAGCAAGGAGATTCACATAGGCAACGGGAAAGAAGGTACGCAGAGCCAACGCAATGTTTTACGATGAAGAAAATCCCTTTATGCTTGCGGATGTAGACCGGATGGTGGTTGGGGAGAACGCAGGGCTGGAATGTAAGACGGCAAGCCCGTATATGGCGGATAAATGGAAGGACGGCAGGATTCCGCTGTCTTACCAGATTCAGTGCTTTCACTATATGTCCGTCTGCAATACTAAGGCTTGGTATATCGCCGTCCTGATATATGGAAGGGATTTTAAGTTTTACCGTTTGGAGAGGGATGAAAAAATGCTTGCCGATTTGGTAAAGATTGAGAAGGACTTCTGGGAGAACCATGTATTGAAGCGAGTATTACCCAGTCCTGATGGTTCTAAACTGGCAGACAGCGTGATTGCGGAATACTTCAAGAGATCCATAGATAAGACTATCCCGTTAAACGGCTTCAATGAGAAATTAGAACGACGGCAGGAATTAGCGGAAATCATGGCAGAGATGGAGACGGAGAAGAAGCGGATCGAGCAGGAATTGAAGCTGTATCTTGGGGAGGCGGAATTAGCGGAGAACGAGAAGTACCGGGTATCATGGAAGGCGGTAGACAGCCAGAGGATCGACGAGAAGCGTCTGAAAGCAGAGAAGCCGGAGGTCTATGCAGAGTACCAGAAAACGATTCATAGCCGGAGGCTTACGGTGAAGGCGGCATAATCAGCCAGATAGGAATGATTATACGTGGCGTAAAGAGGAGAAAGCTGTCAATATTTTGGAAACGAATATAGAGAATACCGAGAAAGGCAATATACAAGGAATAAAAAATAGGTTATAATCATATTACAGCGATAAACGGAACTATAAAGGCAGAGGTGAAAATCATGTTGGCAGTAAAGGGAACGATACAAGGCAATACTGTAGTTATCAAAGATGAAGATATAAAAAAATATGACGGAAAAGACGTGATCGTAACGATTCTTGATTTCCAGTTTGAACAGCAGAAGAAACAGGTTGACTTAAAGAAATACATGGGGAGGGGAGAAAAACTTTTCCAGTCAGACGCACAGGAAGCGATAAGGGAGTTACGGGATTATGACAGGTTATAGAAAAGTATTTTTAGATACAGCACCAATCATTTATTTCCTCGATAATGATGTGAATTTTGGAGAAAAAGCCAAAAGCATTCTGGAAGAAATATTAGGGAATGGAAAAGGGCTGGCAACCTCTGTCATTACTTGTATGGAATATCGTACCTTCCCATATAGGAATAACAACTATGAAAAGGCAGAGGCTTTTTTTGAATTTGTGTCGGATTGTGATATCCCGTTGTATTCCGTCAATATGGAAATTGCGAAAAAGGCTTCCATGATTAGGGCTGAGTATGGATATTTTAAAGCGATGGACGCATTACAGCTTGCAAGTGCATGTATCCAAGGGTGTGATATCTTCTTGACGAATGATAAGCAGTTAAAGCAGTTCAAAGAAATACGCTGCGTGACGGTGGAAGAATGGAGATTATAAAAATTTATTGCAGACTGTGCAGATGTGCAGGGGTTAGCCTGTGAAGATACTTATGTTAGAAGAATGTGGCAAGTAAACATTTTTTGAATACAGCATGTTAGGGAGAGGATGAAAATGCCTCTCCTTTTTGAATGTCAGAATACCATAGGGAAGATGCTGCAGTTGTGGAGGTAAGAAATGTCAGATATTAAGGAAGAATTAGCAAAGAGAGCGTCAAGTCTCAGAAAGAAGGAGTCTGGGAATGAGATGGGACAGAAAGAAGCAGTTGACAAGTTAGGCTGTGAGAAAGCCTTTGTCCGTTTACTAAGGGCGGATGAGATTGAATGTCGGGTATCAACCATCAATGAGAGGGGCTTGAGCCTTCTCTTATTCAAGGATGCCCGTGTAGACCAGAAGATTCTGGACGAGACGTTTACGCCTTTTGGATGGAAACGGACTCATCAGATCATAGACGGGAACTTATAC
>CATLIP010000317.1 GCA_949957035.1 uncultured Lachnospiraceae bacterium | reverse complement strand
TATTTAAGATACCGTCCGGAGCCGGTCCGTTTCTTCTACTGCCGCTTCCTGGCCGTCCTATGTGCCATAGGCGCCACCATTACACTTTTCTACACTTATACCGGTATTACAGGAGAGAATTTTCTTGTCATAGATATTTCAATCTTTCTAATCAGCATCCTTTTCGGATTTTATATGGATGCACACTTTTATCAGAAAAGCATGGGCAGGACATCCCAGACAACAACATTTTCATTGTGGGTTATCACATCCCTGTTCTATTTTGTATTCACATGCTTTCCGCCGGACATACCCCTCTTTTTTTCTGCGAGCTAGAGGGAGGACATTGGCGTCCTCCCTCTAAATCACTATTTCCATATTCCATCCATCAAAAAGACTTGAAGCCTGCCTACTTTCTCCTCTTCCTGAAATTCAGCCCGAAAAACTCCGTCGCGGCAATCCTGATAGAACAGCTTCGTGCCCACAGCCTCCCCGTCGTTTAAATAGACCTCCACAAGCCTTCTGTCCACGAAAATCTCAGCCCTCCTAAGCCGCTCCACCTCTGTTATAAACTGAACCTTCTCCGATTTGACGCCCTTCGTCTTGATTCGTACCTCCATGCCTTCCCGCACCAACCAAATCTCTCCCGCCTCAGAGCTTCCTAACAATATCCGAAAATCTACGCTATCCTCAAAATCAATCCTGGCATAGTAACAATTCCCCTTCAAATTCTCCAAAGACAGACTTTGTCCGGCTGTATCACAGACCTTTTCCCGACACAACTGATAGATTTCTTCTACTGGTTTCTGACAGAGACGCCCATTTTGAACGGAAAGCTGTCTTGGAATCGTCATGGCGCCGCATGAGCCATTTACCTCCGGCACATGCTCCTCATAAAAATCCGCCGTCCATCCAATGGCAATCCGCCGCCCTTCATGCTCAAATGACTGCACCGCATAAAAATTACTTCCGAAATCGTAGGTCCCTTTGTTCTTCGGATAAAACCTGCCGTCTTTATAATCCCCCATATACCAATATGTGGGCTGATATCTCTGCTGCTCATCCCAATACAGCATCCACGACCCCGCTGCTACAAACTGCCCGTCTAATTCAAAGAAATCCGGACATTCAAATGTCTGAATTCCTTCCGTCCGTTCTTCAACCAGCACACCTTCATAGCTCCATTTTTCCATATCCTCTGAACCAAAACGGGCAAGCGACGGAATTCCCTTTATCTTCGTCCCGATTACCATCTGCCAGCGTCCGTCCTGCCAGTATACCTTGGGGTCGCGGAAATGCTCAAACGCAAAGGTATCGTCTGGCCGTTCTACCACCGTAACCTCTTCGCCAAAGTGAATACTGTCCCTTGACCTTACCATCGTCTGATACTGACGGGTATTCTCCTTGGTTTCCTGGGGCGGCCCTATATGACGCGTCAGATAGAAAACAATCTCCTCCTCAAGGGGCACAGCGCTTCCAGAAAAAGCGCCGCCTCTTAATTCTTTCTGTGCTAGAATCTCCTCCTGGGGCTGCAAAGTGTAGGGCAAATGAATCCAATGCACCAAATCCTTGCTTGCCGCATGGCCCCAGTACATCACGTCCCACTCCTGGCTATGAGGATTCGCCTGATAATACAGATGATAATATCCCTTATAATAACACAAGCCGTTAGGATCGTTAATCCAATTCTTATATGCATTAAAATGATACTGCTCTCTGTTCGGCGTGTCGTACCACGCGCCCAGGTCATTGGTTGCCAGCCACCCTCCTGCACCAAACTTAACCTCCCCATCCCCTGAAGCCTTCTTAGCTTCGTCTGTTACATATTCGAGGAAACAGACGCCGTCATCCATCATGTCGTCAGATTCCGACAGATAGGCAATACTTACCTGACAGTCTAAAAGCTCTACTTCATACTCCGTGTCAAGCTTCACAGGAATCCTATGTAACGTATAACGTACGTCTCCTGCCGGATACTCCCGCATGTCTTCTCCATCCTTATAAATCCGTAGGCTTCCCCCTTTCCCTTCCAACGATTTCAAAAATATTTCCAAACATCTATACCTTTTTGGACGAAGTCCACCCGCCCGCAGGGCATGCATTACGGTGTGCCCTTGGGTATACTTTCCCGTATATATTTTTCCCATTGTTTTGTTCTCCCTTCCTGCCGTATTCTGACCTTCTTTTGCCTTTAGAAATATTATAATGGATACAACAAAAGATTGCAAAAATATGCTTGATTATTTTGAAAAACATGCTATAATAACAATAATCATTACTATTTTATTCAAAGGAGGATTTCAATCATGGAATTAAAAGGAAGTAAAACAGAGGCAAATCTACAGGCTG
>CATLIP010000316.1 GCA_949957035.1 uncultured Lachnospiraceae bacterium | reverse complement strand
TCAAATCCGCAGGACGTTACAGCTTCTGCACAAAGAAATGGAGGTGCTTTCACATGGGGAATCCGAACCTTTTACCCTATGAAACGATTGTCCGGGCGACCAGCGGAGAGCCGGAAGCCGTGGACGAAAGCACACAGCTTCTCAAAGCCCCCTCTCTATTCATTGGGACCGCTTAAGCACAGATTATTTTTTCCGCAAATCTCTTTCAGCTTGTCCAGGCATGCCGTGTCACAGAATGAAGGCGGAGAACGGCTTTCCTTCCCTTTTCCGGCACATGGCGTCCGCAAGAGCGTCGCTGACATCCCGGATGGATGCAAGCGCATAAAGGATTGTGCCGTCTGCGGCAGCAAAACGGGCAGTGCTCTTGTTCACGTCAGGCTTCGAGACCGGAATGCCCATGCGCCTGCTCAGGAGAAGGGATTCCGCCGTTTTGGAGCTGTTTGACCGGAAGGACATTATAAGCTTCAATCAGGCTTTTGGAAATCTCCCCAAAAGTCTGCTATACTTTAGCCAGGATCGGATCAAGAAGCCGTCGTACTTCTAAAGTGCATTCAGCATAGAGCCGTAGGAATTCAAGGAAGGGAAAGAAGCCAAAATACTGCCCAACATAAATGATGACTGACTTGGGCCGTGTCTCCTTATAGTTCTTCACTACAACCGGCAGGGATTTCCCAATACAGGCTTTTCCTTCCTCCAGGTTCTTGTATACCTGGAAGTAAAGGTATCCCACCAGCGTCATTACGATATGGTAGGTGATATAGTTGTATTTTGTGCTCTTGAAGTCCTCCAGTTTCCAGAAATCCTTCATCTGACGGAAATCCTCTTCGATTTCCGGGCGCAGTTCGTAGGTATTTATGATCTGCCGCGCTGTCCTGCTGGTATCAGTTGTCATGAATACGAAATATTTATCAGTCTTTTTATCATGCACGACGCAGGCGTTGACCGGGACGTCCTTTTCGGGCCCATCGCTTTCCCAGAACGGGCCAAGATCCGTCACCAGCTGGATCTCCTGATTCTTCCTTTTCCGGTTGGGGTGTTTCTGCCATTTCCCGCTGAGGGCAGCCAGCTTTACCGCCTCCTTGTAAATCGTCATGTCCTCCCTTGCGGGTATATAGGTGTCTACTTTGCGAACAGCCTTGAGATAGTTTGCCATATCCCGTGACAGGAACCCCCTGTCATTGATCAGTATGTCATTTTCATGGAAACAGGAAGTGGTCTGCAGCATCTCCCTGCACTGCTCCATGTCATGGGTCTTAAGTGTGCCGAACACGACCTCCTCCACGATCCCTGAATCATCCAGGACGCCTCTTAGGACACCCAGCTTATATCCGCGCATAGATTCCCCATCTATCTTTGCCACAGAAGAATTTTCATAATTGTTGTTGTCCAGGTTGACAAGGACCTTCGTACAGTCCAGTATATGGATACAGGGCTGGATATCCAGTTCTTTCATCAGATATTCCCGGACATAACTGTTATAGAAGGAGACCCATTCCCCACTGCTGTATTTCGCAAGGAGCTTGCGCATCACGCTTTCCGAAAAAAGCCCTTCATTCACATCCCGCTCATTGTCCCAGAGGTTCCACCCCAGTTCGGCCAGCAGTTCCGCCTCCGTCACTGCGAACGGAACATCCGTAAGGCTGGTCTTTCGTTTGAGCTTGGCGGCAACGGCAAGGCACAGCAGGATGTCAAAAGGGATATGGCTGTTATCCCTGCGCTTGTCTGTCAGGGCCTGTGCGAGAGGAGCTGTGAGCCCCCGCCTTTTCATTGTAAGGAGGATGTCATCTATCAGGTTGGGAAATGACATTTCGGCCGCATCTATCTTTCCTGTACATATCGCTTCATAAACCTTTTCCTTATCCTTCCGGCATATCTGAATCATAAGCCACCTCCGCTTTGGTATCATGGGAACTCCCCATTTATTATAGCAGATATTTCTAGGCTTTGCCAAAAGACTTATTGAAGACTGTCAAGTAATTCCTTGCTATTATCGAAGATTTCTGCTATGCTTTTCATTGGTATAGGTCTCCTTTTGCTGATGATATTAGTGGGTAATTTCATTATAGCAAAAACAGAGTGCCTATACCATTTTTATTTGCGGAGCAATTGATTTTTATAATTCTTTAGCATATATCAGTATGCGAAGTATGAGGATTTAGAAGAAATATTTACAAAGAAGGGACATTATTACGTTTACTTTTATAGAGGTGAATGTCGTTATTGCACAAATATAGAAGTAGAAATCGATGCTTTTGCAAACAATGTAGAGCTATATAGAGTAAATACCGAACTTCTCAACAATACTCAAGAATATGATTGGGAGCAGCATGGAGCAGAGTTTGACGTGGAGATAGGCAGAGTA
>CATLIP010000315.1 GCA_949957035.1 uncultured Lachnospiraceae bacterium | reverse complement strand
TCCTCCGAGGACATGATGCGTTCCTATGATTCTTTCTGCGCCTTGATGAATTACGACCAAAACTGCGAAAATTATATCCGGAAATATAGCGCGTACGCCGCAGAAAATGTACAAAATCCCTCCGGCGCGGCAAATCTTACATTAAAGGACGCTATTGAGAAAGGGCTGAAGGAAGAGGCGCACCATGGGGCAGCCGGGCTTTTGCAGACCATGGAGCCCATTGAGATTATCAACCAGTATCTGATTCCCGCGCTGGATGAAGTCGGAAAGGGCTTTGAGAAAGGAGTGGTGTTCCTTCCCCAACTGCTTATGAGCGCAGACGCCGCTAAGATTGCATTTGCAGTGCTGAAAGATTCCTTGGCAGAAAATGGCAAAGGGGGACAAAAAAAGCAGAAGATTATCCTTGCAACAGTGAAAGGAGATATTCACGATATCGGAAAAAATATTGTGAAGGTATTGCTTGAAAATTACAGCTTTGACGTGATTGATTTGGGAAAGGATGTTCCTCCGGAGGTGATTGTGGAATGTGCCGTGAGACAAGACGTCAGGCTGGTGGGCTTAAGTGCGTTGATGACTACGACGGTTGTAAGTATGGAGGATACCATAAAACTTATAAGAGCGCAGAAACCGGACTGTAAGGTGATGGTAGGCGGCGCGGTATTGAATCAGGAGTATGCAGACATGATTGGAGCCGATTTCTACGGAAAGGACGCCATGCAGTCTGTCTATTATGCCCAGAGAATATTTGCAGAATGTAATAAGTAGAAAGTGAGAGGAAGAAATAATATGTCTTTAATATTGCCGGAAAATTATGACCCGCGGCTGAGTGTCCGTGAAACCCAGGAAGCCATCAAGTATATTCGCGACACCTTCCAGAAGGAATTTGGGAAAGAGATGAATTTGGAGAGGATTTCCGCCCCCTTGTTTGTAGAAAAAAGCAGCGGATTGAACGACGACTTAAACGGAGTAGAACGTCCCGTACAGTTTGATATTGCCGGGATACCAGGTGAGACGGTAGAGGTGGTACACTCACTTGCCAAGTGGAAACGTATGGCGCTTTACCAGTATGGATTTTTGCCGGGCGAGGGCCTGTACACCAATATGAATGCCATCCGTCGGGATGAAGAATTAGATAACCTTCATTCCTGCTATGTGGACCAGTGGGATTGGGAGAAGGTTATTACAAAGGAAGAGCGGACAGAAGAGACATTAAAGGAGACTGTGCGCAATATTTTCAAGATTATCAAGCATATGCAGCATGAAGTCTGGTACAAATATCCTGACGCCGCGAAGAAGCTTCCGGGGGAAGTGACCTTTATCACTTCTCAAGAGTTAGAAGACCGCTATCCAGACAGGACGCCTAAGGAGCGTGAGAACCTGATTACGAAAGAGTATGGCTGTGTATTTGTGATGAAGATTGGAGATAAGCTGTCAAGCGGAAAGCCCCACGACGGACGGGCGCCGGACTATGACGACTGGCAGCTTAATGGAGATATTCTGTTCTGGTTTGAGCATCTGCAAAGTGCGTTGGAGATTTCCAGCATGGGGATTCGTGTAGATGAGAAATCATTGGAAGAGCAGCTTAAAAAAGCCGGGTGTGAGGAGCGAAGGAAACTTCCCTATCATCAAATGTTGTTAAACGGAGAGCTTCCCTATACCATAGGCGGCGGAATCGGACAGTCCAGACTGTGTATGCTGCTTCTGGACCGCGCCCATGTGGGAGAGGTACAGGCAAGTCTCTGGCCGAAGGAGATGAGGGAGGTCTGCAAAAAACACAAAATTTTTCTGCTGTAAGACTGCTGTTGGATTGTTTCAAATATTGAACATCGGAACGGGTTGACAATTATTTAACAATCAAGTATAGTTATATTCAGATAAAAATAAATCTACATATAATTTAGGAGGAACTGTCTGTATGATAAGAGGATTGGATACCACAGTCAGAAAAATCAGAAGAACCGTATTTGAAGAGGTGGCTAGGCTTGGGTTTAAAGCGGATGCCGAGACTCTGCTTGATGATATGGAAGCAATTCCATATAAGATTGTGAATGAAGATACCATGAAGTACCGTGAGAGCGTCTACCGCGCCCGCGCAGTCGTAAGAGAGCGTTTAAGACTTGCGATGGGGCTTTCTCTTAGACCGGAGAATAAGCCGGTCCATTTAACAAAAGGAGTGGAGGCCAGCAATATTTCCGATAAATATTATGAGCCGCCGCTTATGCAGGTAATTCCCTCTGCATGTGAAGGATGCGAGGAGAAGGGGTACGAGGTGAGCAACGTCTGTAAAGGATGTCTTGCACATCCTTGTATGGAGGTCTGCCCTAAGGGGGCCATTTCCATGGTGAACGGCCGTTCCTACATTGATCAG
>CATLIP010000314.1 GCA_949957035.1 uncultured Lachnospiraceae bacterium | reverse complement strand
TCTCCACCACCTGCTTACCCTTCTTATTCAGGGAAGCCATGACTGTCTGGGCCTCACGAATCGCAGACGGGGACGCCATCTCCGCCTTAATTGCAGTATTCACGATACCGCTCCCAATCTGCTTCGTAAGCACCAGGATATCTCCCGGCCTACAGCCAAAATTCTTAAATATCTTATCAGGATGCACAAAGCCGGACACGCACAGCCCGTACTTAGGCTCGTCGTCCTGTACGGAATGCCCTCCGACCAGTACGGCTCCTGCTTCTTTCACCTTCATCGCTCCACCCGCAAGGATGTCGCCCAAAATCGCCGGATCCAGACAATTGGGGAATCCGACTATGTTAAGCGCCACTGCCGGCTCTCCCCCCATCGCCCATACGTCGCTTAGGGAATTTGCCGCCGCTATCTGACCGAACATATAAGGGTCGTCAACAATCGGAGTAAAGAAATCTACCGTCTGGATCATCGCAATCTCATCAGTGACTTTGTAAATGGCTGCGTCGTCGGATGTTTCGATCCCTACTATTAAATTATCGTCGTGAAACTTAGGCAGCTTACTCAGTACCTGAGCAAGGGTCTCCGGACCTATCTTAGCCGCTCATCCAGCCGTCTTGCTTAATTGCGTTAATCTGACATCTGATTTCATTTTAAAAAACCTCCTAAACCTCTCTTTTCTTTCAATCTGCCGGGTACCTCCGGCCTTCCATTTAATCTGCCGGGTACCTTCCCGGCTCTTCCTATTAATCTACCGGATACCTTCCCGGCCTCCTGCACAGGAAATCTGCATAGAATATGCAACTTCCATAAAAATGAGAAAACGGATTCCAGATACAGGCGCGTCATTTCCGGAATATCCGAACAATGACACACCCGAAATTGCCGAACTTAGCACAGCCTCATCGGAATCCGCCTTCCAAAAGCCCATAGCCTCTATGGTCTGATAATCTTTCCTGCTTTCGCCATTGTCTCCACAATGCTGTACATATTCGTCACGGAACCTACCGCCAGCTTGTCCTTCAATCCATAGTAATCCAGACAAGTTCCACAGGTCATGATCTCTACGCCCTGAGCCTCCAGAGATTTCAGGTCGTCTAAGGAATCAGAACCTTCCGCCGTCAAGGTCGCGCCGCCGTTGTAGAAAAGCATGGTTTTCGGCAGCGTGTCAAGCTGTGTTACGGCAAAAATAAATCCCTTAATCAATACTTTGCCCAGTTCGTCATTTCCTATACCCATCCGGTCAGAGGAAACGACTACCACCGTATTGTCCCTTGCATCCGGCGCACATACCGCGTCTTCTGCTGCGTCCTGCGCCACTGCGCCTTCCATCTGAATCGTAATCTTAAACTGGGCATCCCCCAGTTTCTCGGAGGATACCTGGCCGCCTGCGCCTGACGCCATCTTCGTAACGTTCTGCACTGCAATCTCATTGTCCACCAGAACCTCGATTGTCTCCGGCCCTGTAAGCGCCTGCATTGCCTTTTTGGTCTTAACGACCGGGATCGGGCAATTATCTCCCATTGCGTTGACTGTAATCATTGTACATTCCACCTTTCTTCTTAGGTTCGCCTACCTCCAACACATATAGACATATTCTATCATTGTTTGACAAAAAGGTAAACGGATATTTGATATATTATAAAATAGTTTGGGAAAAATCCCAGACTCTTTTACCACTGTAAACGTATCAGTATGCGCATGTGGCATAGCGGTAGCTCTCCGGTTTCTCGCGTATGCTTCGGTTCCTGATGTCTAACGTGTGATAAGACCTGCCGTCATAAAGCGCCGGTTTCATTTCTCCCTTTTTAAAAACAGAAAGAAACTCCTGCATCGTATGTACCTCCTCAGGAAAATAAGTCGCACAGACGCCAACCTTCTCAGGTACGTGGCAGTCGCTTGAACCCATGGTGAAAAGCCCAAGCTCCAATGCAAATTCAGCCGCTCTCCTGCAGGCTTCCATGGATGTACTCCCATTGAGTACTTCCAGACCGTCCAGACCCTGCACTTCCCGGAGATGTTCTTCCAACCCCCGATTGTTATTGCGGAAGGGATGCGCTGCAAAACATACGCCGCCCTGTCCCTTTACCAAATCGATGAAATCCTGCGCCGGTATGCGCTCTTTCGGGTAATCCTCAATCCCGAAAGCAACGATATCCCCCTGCAAGGAGAAGAATTCGATTCCTACAAAAATCGGGAAGCCAGTCTGACTGGAATACTCAGCCGCATATTCCTTTAATCCCATGCTGTCATGGTCGGTAATACAGATTCCCCCAAGTCCCCTGTCCTTTGCAATCCGTACGATTTGGTCTAATTTCAGGAAACTGTCCTTTGAGTATGTCAGTTCGTGCATATGGGTGTCTATCAGCATATTTTCTTCTCCTTTCAGACGTTTCATACCCGGCATCATCTGCCTGTACGTCCGTACCTCTCCTTCTCTT
>CATLIP010000313.1 GCA_949957035.1 uncultured Lachnospiraceae bacterium | reverse complement strand
ATCTTGCCGCCAGAGCTTCTTTGTAATGTTTGAGCAAAAAAGCTATCAAATCAGCCGCAAGCTCTGTCATCTGCAGGATTTCGTCATTCATAGAGCCGATTAACGCCAAATTCCTGCCGACTTCCTCGCTCTCGAACTTGGGCCACAAGATTCCCGGCGTGTCTAGAAGCTCCAACTCTTTATTCATCCGAATCCATTGCTTTCCCTTGGTGACACCTGGTTTGTTGCCTGTCTTCGTACAGGCTTTGCCTGCGAAAGAATTGATGAAAGTAGATTTACCGACGTTCGGAATACCTACCACAATCGCTCTGATTGGCCTGTTCTTAATCCCACGTCTCCTGTCACGTTCAATCTTCTCCTTGCATGCCTCCCGCACAATCCCCTGGATGAAGCGAAGGCCCTGCCCTGTTTTGGCATTGATTTCAAGGACATGGAACCCTTTTGCCTTGAAATAGTCTATCCAGAGGCGATTAGCCGTTTCATCCGCCAAATCCGATTTATTGAGGAGAATGAGCCTGTATTTGTTCTTACCCAGTTCGTCAATATCCGGATTCCTGCTGCTGAGCGGAATCCTGGCGTCTACCAACTCAATCACCAGGTCAATCAAACTCATATTTTCCTGCATCATCCGTTTCGCCTTGGTCATATGACCAGGATACCATTGATAATTCATCTGTCCGCCTGTTCCCTCTTCTTATATATGCCATAATCCTGCTTGCCGTCTATTCAATCAATCCCATGTTATCCCATTCCTTGCTCATGCGGAACCATGCTTTACCGATAATCGTCTCCCTTTTTACCGCACCCACATTACCGGAACGGCTGTCCTCGCTGCTGTTGCGGTTATCCCCCAACACGAAAAATTCATCCGTCGCCAATTCCAACCCGTTCTGGGCAATGCCGGCGTCAACTATATTGTCGAAGATTTCATCCTCTTCCAGTAAAGTGCCGTTTATGTACACATTCCCGTCCTTAATCTGAACTTTTTCCCCCGGAAGACCTACAATCCGCTTGACATAATAGTGGGAATTCTGGTTGCCGTTAGGGAGAAATACTATCACATCCCCCCGTTTGGGAGAAGATAGTCTGTATACTACTTTGTTCATCAATATTTCCTGCCCGTTATGCAACACAGGCTCCATGGAATCTCCCACCACACTGGTACGCATCCCTATCGAAAACACAATCACAAACGCCAAAAAGACCGCGATGACGCTGCCCACTATCATCTCGAAAATATCTTTGATGAGATTTGGGTTTATTTTATTCTTTTTCTGATAAAAGGTCAGTCCTTTTCTTCTCGCCACGCTGCTCCCTCTTTCCGCAAAAAACCTTCCTTTTCGCGTCTTGTACTGCGCGCATTCGGTTCGCCACTTTCGTATTATACCAATATTGCGCATTAAAAGCAATCTTGGGACATACAAAAAAGTTAATTAGAAAGGCAGACACCTTAAATATCTTCAAGGTATCTGCCTTATTTAGCAAATGATTTTGCTGTCTGCCTACAATTATTTAACTAATTCTTTAACCTTAGCCTTCTTGCCGACACGTTCTCTTAAGTAGTTCAGTTTCGCACGTCTTACCTTACCTCTTCTGACTACTTCCACTTTCTCAACATTCGGGGAATGCATAGGCCATGTCTTCTCAACGCCCACACCGTTGGAAATCTTCCTGACGGTAAAAGTAGCCCTGTTGCTGCCACCCTGAATCTTAAGCACTGTGCCTTCAAACACCTGGACTCTCTCACGGTTACCTTCCTTAATCTTACCGTATACCTTAACGGTATCGCCGACATGGAACTCGTCCACTTTCTCTTTCAACTGCTCAGCTTCGATTTCTCTGATAATCTCGTTCATATTCTGCCTCCTAAATATATGGATGTTCTTAATACATTCTGTAACAGAGGACCATCTTTTTCGCAACATTAATAATTTATCATATTCCCGGGTGAATTGCAAGCAATTTCTCCCTTTTTTCTTGTATAGGATTACCTAAAATATTCCCTGGTATCATTTACGTCCGCGGCATGTTTCTCTACTCATCCTGTCCATATACGCCTCGTACAAATCGGGCCTGCGCTCTTTTGTACGCAGCACGGACTGTTCTAAGCGCCATGCATCCACCTTGGCATGGTCCCCGCAAAGAAGTACCGGAGGTACTCTTTTATCATGCCATATTTCCGGTCTGGAATACTGCGGATATTCAAGTAATCCGTCATAAAAAGACTCTGTCACGGCGGAATCCGTGTTGTGGAGTACCCCTGGCACTAACCTGGCGATGGCGTCAATCATCACCATGGCAGGCAGCTCGCCACCGGTGAGCACATAATCACCGATAGATATTTCATCAGTCACCACCTCCTCAAGCACCCGTTCGTCAATTCCCTCATAATGCCCACACAGAAAAATCAGGTCTTCTTCCCTGGCAAGTTCCTGGGCAAGCTCCTGGTGAAAC
>CATLIP010000312.1 GCA_949957035.1 uncultured Lachnospiraceae bacterium | reverse complement strand
AGATGTGAGGATGATAATTGCAGCGAAATATTTGGTGACAGGAGACGGGAAGACGGTACTTGAGAACCAGGCGGTACTTGTGGGCGCAGATGGAAAGATTCAGAAGATTGCCCCGCTAAGTGAGCTTACGCAGGCATTCCCAAAAGAGGAAGTAAAAGACTATGGGGAGGCTACGCTTCTCCCCGGATTATGTGATATGCATGTCCATCTGGGCTACTGGTATTCCCAGCCGGACGGTTTTAACTACGGCCCGCAGCTAATCATGCTCTATGCCCTGCAGCATGCGCAGGCGGCGTTTGAGCGGGGGATTACTTCTGTGCGCGATATGTCTTCCGCCCATGGCGTCTGCAAGAACTTGAAGCTGGCGGCAGAGAAGGGATTTGTCACCATTCCAAGAATTACGCACACAGATACAGGAATCTGTATGACAGGCGGGCATGCATGGGAAGAGGTAGAGCAGGTGGACGGACCTTGGGAGGTGCGCAAGGAGATTCGCAGACAGATACGCGATGGGGCCCAGTGGGTGAAGGTGCTGACGACCCATCGGACCCACACGCCGGAGTTCACCCAGGAAGAGTTGGATGCTGCTGTAGACGAGTGCCATAGAAGAGGGATTAAGTGCGGCGTCCATGCGGGGACGAATCCGGGAATCCAGATGTGTATTGACGCAGGGTTTGACACCATTGAACATGCGACCTTTATGACGCTTAATCATGCAAGACAGATGGCGGAGAAGGGGATTGCGTGGACTCCTACTATTATGGCCTATACCCTTTTATATGATATCTGTAAGGAGAATCTTGAGAAACATGCAGGCGCACCGGCGGGAGACCCTGTCATGCAGAAGGAAATGAAGGATTATCAGTATTTTGAACCGGCATATAAGGCATACCGAGAGCATTTCAAGGAATTTTATGATACCGGTGTGACGGTGATTGCCGGTACGGATATGGTCATGTATCAGTCGCCGCTGCTGCCTTTGAACCGGGAATTACAGTATATGGTAGAGTATGGGATTACGCCTGTACAGGCAATCCAGACTGCCACCTCCAATCCGGCGAAGGTGCTTGGCGTGGAATCAGAAAGAGGTCTGGTGAAAGAAGGGCTGGACGCAGATTTACTGGTGGTAGGAGGCGATTTAAGTAAGGATATCACCAGGTTGAACGACGTGAAGCTGGTTACTCTTGGTGGGAAGAGGGTATTTGAAAATGGAATCCGCTATGTGGGAACTTGTAATATGGCCATGTAAATGAATGAAACTGTCTGTCCCTGTCGGCAAAAGGGGACCGGCAGTTTTTCTGCTATATTTCAAATCCCAATCTTGAGAAGCTCCGTCATCTCCCAGGCAGATTCCTGCATGCCTCTGGCAAACCATTCCTCAATCCAACCATAAAGGCCATGGGCAATAAAGGCCGACGTGTAGGCGCTGAAATTCGGGGAATCCGGTTTCGGGCCGCAGATATCCAGAATGATGTCCTTTAAAAGACAGAATAAGCCTCGTTTGAAAAGCAGAAGATAGAAATCCTTGTGCTCAATCAGACAGTCAAATATATCTCCCAGTACATCCTGATGGGACTGCATTTCTTTCGAATGATGTTCACTCATCCCGTCAGCCATCAATTGCTTCATATATTCTCTCAATATATCTTCTTTCTCTTTGTAGTTCCGGTAAAAGGAGATACGGCTTACCCCTGCAGAAGCGGCAATCTGGCTGACGGAGATATCTTTTAATTCTTTCGTTTCAAGTAATTTTAAGAGAGCGGCCGTAATCTGTTTTTTTACGGAGCTATTCTTTTCTGAGTTGTCCATGATGGCGCTTTCTCCTTTTATAGTTCCAAGTACTATAGTACAGTTCTAAAATAGATTTGGAGTAGGATTTGCAGGATGTAACAGTTGTAACATGAGGATGTTACAACTGTTACATACATGTCAGGCAGACCCCTTGAGTATTCTTTCCATTTTTCGTATCACTGCAAAATAACTAACGACCAATATGACGGTTGCCCCTGTCCATGCCATAATCTCTGCATAGAAGATTCCGTTTTCCCCAATTATCATGGGAAGGAAAATAGCTGTGACGGCACGCATGATAAATTCGGCGATGCCGGAAACCAAAGGCAGAACGGTATTGCCCATTCCCTGGATGGCGGAACGTGTAATGTGAAGGGTATACAGTATGGGCAGGCACAAGCTCATGATTGCCAGATAAAAGTAGGCAATTCGTAATGTCTGTTCAAATTCTTCCGGTGTGCCTGAAATAAACCATCCAAGGATTGTCTTGCCGGCAAACAGCATCATCAGGGTAATCACCAGGGAAGTCAATAGAGCAATCATGAGGTAAGACTTTACTCCTTTGCGGATGCGGTCTGTTCTTCCGGCTCCAAGATTCTGGCCGGCATACGTGACCATGGAATAGCCGTAGGAGGTGGCTGCGACTTCCAATACACCATAGAGTTTGTTGGTGGC
>CATLIP010000311.1 GCA_949957035.1 uncultured Lachnospiraceae bacterium | reverse complement strand
GTCTGACAGTACATTCCTTAGCAATCAAGAGGGCTGCAAAGATGGAGCAGGGGGATTTGGAAAGGGATGCCGGGAAGATTTCGAGAGTCTTGTCGGATATGATTACCCTTGCCCGGGATACGGCATATCAGATGGGGCTTTCGCCTTATTATCTGTACCGCCAGAAGAATATTGCGGGGAATTTTGAGAATGTGGGCTATGCGAAGGAAGATAAGGCCGGAATTTATAATGTTCTGATTATGGAGGAGAAACAGTCTGTCATTGCGGCGGGAGCAGGAGCTTCCACAAAGCTTGTGTTAAAGGAGCCGGTTCCTGTGCCGGGCAGTAAGAAAGGAAAGATGACACGTCTGCTGCGCAGCGAGAATGTGAAGGAAGTAGCCCAGTATATTGAGCGGATTGATGAGATGATTGAAAGAAAGCAGAGATTATTAAAAAATTTTCTAATGTAAAGATAGATTTTGACGAATTATTTAGTAGAATAGGAGAAATGGATATGGCGTTGAAGAAGAAACCGGTCACGGGGATGAAGGACATGCTTCCCCGTGAGATGGAGATTCGGGATTATGTGATACAACTGATTAAAGACACTTATAAGACCTATGGCTTTCTGTCCATGGAGACGCCCTGTGTGGAGCACATTGAGAATCTGTGCAGCAAGCAGGGGGGCGACAACGAGAAACTAATCTTTAAGATTATGAAGCGGGGCGAGAAGTTGAAGCTTAATTCTGCAAAGGAGGAGAATGACCTGGCTGACGGCGGACTCCGATATGACTTGACCGTTCCCCTTGCGCGATATTATTCCAATCATGCCAATGAGCTGCCGTCCCCCTTCAAAGCCTTGCAGATTGGTAATGTATGGCGGGCTGACCGTCCCCAGAAGGGACGTTTCCGTCAGTTCATGCAGTGTGATATAGATATTCTGGGGGAGCCGTCGAATTTAGCGGAGATTGAGCTGATACTTGCGACGACGGCCATGCTTGGGAAACTGGATTTTAAGAATTTTACTGTGTGTATCAATGATCGTAATATTTTAAAGGCCATGGCGGCATACAGTGGTTTTAAAGAGGAAGACTATGACGAGGTGTTCATTATTCTGGACAAGATGGACAAGATTGGTGCAGACGGCGTTGCAGCGGAACTTAAGGAACTGGGCTACGATGAAGTCAGGGCGGATTCTTATCTCAATCTTTTTGAGGAAGTGACGCCGGATGTGGCAGGGATTCGTTTCCTGAAGGAGAAGCTTGGAGATTGTCTGGCAGAGGAGACTGCGGAGGGGATGGAGACCATTATTTCCTGTGTGGAGGCGGCGAAAGAGTGTTCGTTCAGGATTTGTTTTGACCCTACGCTGGTTCGGGGGCAGTCATACTATACCGGAACTATTTTTGAGGTGCGGATGGATGATTTCGGCGGCTCTGTTGCCGGAGGCGGGCGCTATGACAGGATGATTGGCAGATTTACCGGGCAGGATACGCCGGCGTGCGGATTCTCCATCGGGTTTGAGAGGATTGTTATGCTGCTTCTGGAGAACGGGTACGAGGTCCCCAAAAGAGCTGGCAAAAGGGCGTATTTGTTAGAGAAGAAGATGCCAAAGGAGAGGCTTCTGGAAATTTTCGCCCTTGCCAGGGCAGACCGGGAAGCGGGCCGGCAGGCGTTGATTGTGAATATGAAGAAGAATAAGAAGTTCCAGAAGGAGCAGCTTCGGGAAGACGGCTACGAAATTATGGAGTGTTATGCAGAATAGATAGATTAGAGATAATTTTTGTTAAAAGGAGAGAAGAGATGGCAGAGTCAATGCAGGGATTGAAGAGGACTCACAGGTGCGCGGAATTGTCGTCCGCCAATGTGGGAGAGACAGTAACGATTATGGGATGGGTGCAGAAGAACCGGAATAAAGGCGGTCTGGTGTTTGTGGACGTTCGGGACCGCTCCGGGATTATCCAGGTAGTGTGCGAGGAAGGAAAGTCTGATGCAGAATTGATCGAGAAGGCGGCGAAGCTTAGGGCAGAGTTCGTGGTTGCTGTTGTGGGCAGGGTTGAGAAGCGTTCCGGTGCGGTCAATGAGAATCTGGCTACGGGAGAGATTGAGGTAATTCCAAGCAAGCTGCGGATTCTGGCGGAGTCGGAGACGCCGCCGTTTCCGATTGAGGAAAATTCTAAGACCAAGGAGGAGGTGCGCCTGAAATACAGGTATTTGGATCTTAGAAGGCCGGATCTACAGAGAAACCTGATGATGAGAAGCCGGGTGGCAACGCTGACCCGTCAGTTTCTTTCAGAGGAGGGGTTTTGTGAGATTGAGACGCCCGTCCTGATAGGAAGTACGCCGGAGGGCGCGCGGGATTATCTGGTGCCCAGCCGTATCCATCAGGGGCATTTCTATGCGCTGCCCCAGTCGCCCCAGCTTTTTAAGCAGCTTTTGATGTGTTCCGGGTACGACCGTTAGTTCCAGATTGCGAAATGTTTCCGCGACGAGGACTTAAGGGCTGACCGTCAGGCTGAATTTACCCATATC
>CATLIP010000310.1 GCA_949957035.1 uncultured Lachnospiraceae bacterium | reverse complement strand
GAAATTGTGTCGCGTTACGTGGGGGAATGGAAGGTTACGGGAACGGCTGAGCGGTAGAATTGGAGACTTTGTTGTGGATAGAAAGAAAAATATCAGGTGGAATACGCTGCGTATCACAGCGGTTGGTTTTTTGGGTATCATTTTGATAGGGGCGGTGCTGTTGTATTTGCCCGTCAGCAACACAAGACCCATTACATTTATGGATGCATTATTTACGTCTGTAACATCGGTATGTGTGACGGGACTTACGACGGTTACGCCGGCTTCCCAGTTCACGCTGTTCGGGAAGGTAATTCTGCTGCTTCTGATACAGATTGGCGGCCTTGGGGTGATTGCCTGTGCGACGATGTTCTTCTTCCTGCTGCGGAGGCGGATAACGCTGCGGGAGCGGGTAGTTCTGCAGGAATCCTACGGTGCAGAGCGCCTGGGCGGGATTGTAAGGATGGTAAGAAAGGTTATTCTTGGGACGTTGGTGGTCGAGGGATGCGGGGCTTTCCTGTATGCGTTTCAGTTTGTGCCGGAGTATGGCGTGGCCAAGGGGATCTGGTATTCGGTTTTCCATGCAGTCTCAGCGTTCTGTAATGCGGGGATTGATATCCTTGGAGGAAACAGCCTTGCAGATTATGCGACGAATCCGATTATCAATATTACGACCATTCTTTTGATTATTCTAAGCGGTATCGGATTTACGGTCTGGTTTGACGTGATAGAGAATGGAAAGAAGCTGGTGCATCGGGAAGTGCCGGGGAAATGGTGGTTCACAAGGCTTAGGCTTCATTCAAGGCTGGCTTTGATTATGACGTTGATTTTAATTACTGCCGGTGCAGTCTTTGTGTTTTGTGCCGAGTATGGTAATCCGGATACAATCGGGGGTATGAGCTTTGGGGAAAAGCTGCTTGCTTCCCTGTTTCAGTCTGTGACGACCAGGACGGCAGGGTTCTATACGTTTTCCCAAGGGGCGATGCATGATGAATCGAAGCTGTTCTGTTCTATTCTCATGTTTATTGGCGGTAGTCCCGGAGGAACTGCAGGAGGGACGAAGACGACCACATTTGCCATGCTGTTCCTTGCGTGCCTTACGTTTGTGCGGGGTGGGAATGACACGGAGTGTATGGGCAGGAGGATTTCGGTAGAGAATTTTCGGACGGGATTCGGGGTTGTGATGATTGCATTTTCGGTTTTCATTATGGGTACGATTGCAATCCTTGCACTCGAGCCAGACGGGGTTCCGATGATCAATGTAGTCTATGAGACGGCTTCTGCTGTGGGAACGGTAGGGCTTACGGCAGATTTAACTCCCAATCTTAGCAGGGCGAGCCAGGCAGTCATTATGGTAATGATGTATATTGGACGGCTTGGGCCGCTTACACTGGCGCTAACGTTTGCCGGGAAGACCCATCCGAGAGATAAGGTGCGTCGTCTGCCTAAGGAGCATATTATGGTTGGATAGGAAAAGGAGGAAATGATGAATAAGCAGTTTGTGGTTTTGGGTCTTGGAAGCTTCGGGGCGAGCGTGGCGGTCACGCTGCAGAAGCTGGGATGTGATGTCGTGGCAGTTGACCAGGATATGGAGCTTGTCAGCGATATAGCGGAGAAGGTCACGTATGCGATGCAGGCAGATATTGAGAATCCGAAACTTCTGGAGTCGCTGGGGTCGAGGAATTTTGACGGGATGGTGGTCGCTTCGTCAGAGAATCTGGAAGGAAGTATCTTAGCGACCCTTGCGGCTAAGGAGATGGGGATTCCCTATATCTTATGCAAGGCGCATAATGAGAGGCATGCTCAGGTTTTAAGGAAGATTGGGGCGGATGCGGTGGTATTTCCGGAAGAGGAGATGGGGCGGAAGATCGCAAAGAATCTGGTCTCTGCGAACCTTGCAGACTGGATTGAACTTTCGCCGGATTATAGCATTGTAGAGACTGCGATACCGAAACGGTGGGTAGGGAAGACGCTCAAGGAGCTGGATGTCAGGAGAAATTATGAGGTCAATGTAGTGGGGATTAAGGAGGAGGAAGAAGGGCATGTAGAGATTACGCCGAATCCGGACCTGCCCCTTAGGGACGGGATGATTCTGATGCTGATTGGGGCTAATGAGGCGTTGGAGAGGATATAGAAATTAAGAGGTTCTTAATATTTTTTCGATATCTTTAATGGATTGAACACATTTTAGACATATTTAAGGTTTATACTTGAGTACAGATAGTTGATAAGGACATCAACTATCTCCCCCCTCAATAAAGCAAAGCGCCTGAGGTTTTACCTCTGGCGCCGCACTTTAACTCTCATTCCTTTAACTACTATAATAACAACGAAGCCCGTTATCCCTTGTGGATGGCGGGTTTTCGCTGTTTGTAGAGGGACTGTTAGATGTTATCGGGAGGTCAGTACCACACTTTTAACAAATTTGGATTTCGCTTTGATTTCTGAGTTAAATCAGCAGTTGTATTTTGGAAAGAATCTGATATATAATAAATGGAAAGTAGAAAGAGGTGGTCTTCATGTCCGAATTACAGAAGCAGACATTTCTATGCAGAAAGCCATCTCATAAGGGAAGGGG
>CATLIP010000309.1 GCA_949957035.1 uncultured Lachnospiraceae bacterium | reverse complement strand
GGGGAGCAAAGCAGATACCCCCAAGGAAGCGGCAGAGAAGGTGATGTGCGCAATCAAAGAATTGGACTTGAAAACCTTCAATGAATATACGGACAACGATGAGGGAGTCGGTTGGAATTTTAGCGCCTTTCCGGTAGAGAAGGAGTATAAAGTATTCAAAGAGCTTTTGCAGCCGCATTTATTTGAGAGCAGGCGGTACAGAGAAAAGCATCGGTTTGCCGAGAAGACCGTAGAAGAACTGGCATGGGAGATTGGCAGGATTCAGGAAGAAGACGGCGGCAAGAAGGCACGAATTGAGTTGAGGCTTACGAATAAGGATATGGCCGAGGCCATGGAGCGTTATACAATGTGGGTGATAGAGGATGCCGTAAGCGATGCGGGAGCGGACGCTGTCTCCATAATCAAAGATATCTCTCTTACTGTGAACAAGTGTGACGATGACTTGATTCGGTTTATAGACGATACGCAAAACACTAAGACAGAGGAGGTTACAGTCAATGCGTATAAGGAAGGCGACAGTTGGAAGCTGAATCTTACGGAAGAATTTATCAATGCGCTCATGGGAAATATTGATTCAGAAGAGTTTGATTAGACAGTAGAGGCAGAGGGCTGTCGGGAGGCTGCATTTACAGAGCCGTTTCCTGACAGCCCTCTGTCGTCTGTTTTTTCGTTGTTTAGGCTTAATATTATATAGTAAGCTATATATTTGCATGTTTTCGTTTAGAAATTTGGAGGAGGAATTTATATAGCTTGCTATGATTTAAAGGCAGAAATAGTGATATATCTTTTATTCTTTGAATATTTTACTGTATCGGATTTATTTTATATGCTATGATAAAATAAAATTTGAGAGACTACCCATAGGGATAGAGTGGAGAGCACACGGAGTCATATAGACAGGCATGTAAGAGAAGAAGTAAAATATAAGGAGCAGCAGGCATAAAGATGGAAAAGATTACATATGAATGGGTAAAATCAAGTCGAAGGACCATTGCAATACAGATTAAGGAGGACGGCAGGGTAGTGGTCCGGACTCCCTATTCCGTATCCCGCATACAGGTGGAGCGGTTTTTGGAAGAACGGAGGGACTGGATTCTTAAGAACCAAAAAGCCCTTAATGAAAATCGGAATCAGAAGGTGGAAATTACAGAGGAAATGCGTAAGTCCGGCATGGAGAGGGCGAGAATAATTATCCCGGAACGCGTGGAATATTATGCAGGGCTTATGGGAATCTCTTACGGCAGGATTACGATTCGGGAGCAGAAGACTAGGTGGGGAAGCTGCAGCAGCAAGGGAAATTTGAATTTTAACTGGAAACTTACGCTGATGCCGCAGGAAATACTGGATTACGTAGTTGTGCATGAGTTAGCCCACAGAAAAGAGATGAATCATTCTAAGGATTTCTGGAAGATTGTGGAGAAGGTACTGCCGGACTATCGGGAGCGCAGGAGACGGCTTAAGGAATTGGCGGCTGCATTATAGAGTAAAAGGACGTTAGTATCGGAATGGAAATGAATAAAGAACAGAAGAAACTATACTTTCCGTTATTTGTAGATTTATCGGACAAGAGGATTATCGTATTTGGAGGCGGGAAGATTGCGTCAAGAAGGGTTGAAACACTTTTGAATTTTTCGGACAATATCATGGTCATTTCCCCCAAGGTTACGGAGAAGCTTAAACAGCTAAGCCAGAAAAAGCTAATTCGATTGCTTGAAGGCAGCTATCGGGAAGAACTGCTTGAGGGAGCCGACCTTGTTCTTGCAGCCACTAATGACGCGGCATGTAATACTCGTATTGTAGAAGACTGTCATGCGCGGAATATCCCTGTGAATACATCCCATAAAAAAGAACTTTGTGATTTCTATTTTCCGGGAATCCTGTGCCGGGAGGATCTGGTAATGGGGGTTTGCTCCGGGGGAGAGGATCATGGAAAAGTGAAAGAAGCAAGGGCAAAGATAGAGCAAATATTTCACAGTCTTTGATAGTGAAATATCAAACGAAGATGTCAGAAAATTAACACAATTTGAAGTCGAAATTTGTAGATTTTTGAAAATTTATGTGCTAGAATGGAGTCTAGTGGATATGTTTCAAAACGTTACCAGAATATAATAATTAAGGGAGGTAAAAAACGAATGCTTTCTAAAAAATCTACGGTTCAGTTCAATGGAACAAAAGAGCAGGAGAAAGAACTATTAGAAGTAATCCATGAGCTGAAGGATGAGAAGGGCGCTTTGATGCCGATTATGCAGAAAGCGCAGGATATCTACGGATATCTGCCTTATGAGGTGCAGAAGATCATTTCCGATGAGACGGGGATACCATTGGAGAAGATCTATGGGGTTGCAACGTTCTATTCACAGTTTAACTTAAGCCCGAAGGGACGTTACCGTATCTCCGTCTGTCTTGGAACAGCGTGCTATGTCAAAGGTTCAGGGGATATCTATAACAAACTGATGGAAAAATTGGGGATTGTCGGAGGAGAGTGTACTGCGGACGGCAAGTTTTCTCTGGATGCTTGCAGGTGCGTCGGCGCCTGTGGACTGGCTCCGGTTATGATGGTCAATGACG
>CATLIP010000308.1 GCA_949957035.1 uncultured Lachnospiraceae bacterium | reverse complement strand
ATCTTCTGATACTCTGCATACGACTCAGTATCGTACATTTCCATTGCATATCTGACCTCTCCCCTGCTGTCCTCATGTACATAACCATTTCCATCCAGACCGATTGCATGCTTTACCTGATACTCCATCTTACAGGAGCCAACCCGCTTGCCTTCCATGCCGATTTTGGCAATGGAACGCATGGCATCCATAAAAGAACCTCTTGAGCGCTCATCCATGAACTGATTCGCAAGATACTCCGCCTTCTCGACGCCCAAACTAATCCGCGCCAGCCGGTCCGTCTCCTCCACCCCATGCACATTGTTTGGAAGGAAATCACTCCGTATAATATCATAGACGCTGTCTTTCAACTCCTGGCTCTTGCCTCTCAAAGCATCTGTAATCGCATTGTCAATCCTTGCATACCCTGTATGAACCGGTCTCACCGGTCCATACTCAATCACTACCGGGGACGGCTTGGACGGCGCAGCGGCAGACGTGTCTTTGGGGAGCGCAAGCGGCGTATCATTCATCGGTTTCACAGATGGAAAATTCTTCCGAATCTGTTCCATCTGTGCGGAAGAAATCTTATCCATCCACGGCGTGATCGGCTGATATCCGATGCCATGAAAACAGGTACATTGGCTCATAGTTACGACCTCCTTCTATCAAAATCTGTCTCTGCCAGAACATAATCCATATGATACATATATAATATATCGACGGGTATCTGCGGCACGATAACTTAATATAATGTATTTTTATAAAGCAAGAGGTAATAACATGGGCATTCCATCATTTTCCTCCGGCTTTCCGCTCCTTCCATACCTTCGCCAGAATATCTTTCAACACCAGAAATGCATCCATTTCTGAATATCCATACTCCGCTTTTAGTTCGTCTATCATCACACCAAGGCGCACCTCGTAATTAGGCGTATTGACTTCCTTCTGATAGCTAAGCAAGATGGGGTACTTCTTTCCCCATGCGCTTGTCCAGTCGATTTTCTCCTCGGTTTCCTGACTCGTCCGCTGGATTGCCTCCTGAATTTCCCTGATGTCAATATCAAAATCTATCAATTCGTCCAGTGACAGGTTGTAAAGTAACGCCATCTTCTTGGACTGGCGGATATCCGGAAGCGTCTCATCTGTCTCCCATTTGGAAACGGTCTGTCTGCTCACTCCTAACCGCTGTGCTACCTCTTCCTGTGAAAGCCCGCATTTTTTCCGTGCATGGAATAAACTGTTACCTAAGTTCATATGGTTCTCCTCTCTTGTTTTGTTGTAAAACAAGTATACGGCGGGAAGACAGAAAATACCACCGCTTTTATCTTGCAGTTCTGCACGTTTTCTTAACATTTCTATACCGACTTTTTAGTTAAACTGCATAAATCTTATCCTGCGGATCATATAATGCGCTGCTAAATCTGCTTCCTATCCACTTGCTATTTCCACCATCACATGATAGTATTAAACCGTATTTCATAACCGTTCAGAGAGGTATGGTGCAAAAAATGAGCAGATTCTTCAATATCAATGGCGACTGCAAACCAAATTATCACTATATGGTCAATATTCAGCCAAAGCTGAATGCAATCAAAAAGATGATTGACCAGGGAGAATATTTTACAATAAACCGCGCCCGCCAGTACGGTAAGACCACAACCCTTAGGGCGCTTGCACGCTTCCTGGCAGACGAATATCTGGTAATCAGCCTGGATTTCCAGATGATGAGCCATGGGGATTTTGAAAATGAAATGGCTTTTACATCCGCTTTTTCTAATGAACTACTGGACTGCGTGCCGGATATCCCCAAGGATATTGAAGAGAAGCTGTCCATGTCTGCCGGGAAATCTTTGAACAATACCACCCTCTCGGCACTATTCAAGATTTTAAGCCAATGGTGCGGCACATCTGACAGACCAGTTGTCCTGATGATTGACGAAGTTGACAGTGCTACAAATAACACGGTATTTATGGATTTCCTTGCACAGCTTCGGGGCTATTACATGAACAGAGATATAAAACCTACCTTCCAGTCTGTGATTCTTGCCGGTGTTTACGATATCAGAAACATCCGTCATAAGCTCCGTCCGGACGAGGCGCACAAGAATAACAGTCCTTGGAACATTGCTGCGGATTTTCTCATCGATATGAGCTTTTCTGCCGGAGAGATTGCGGGAATGCTTGAAGATTACGAATGCGACCACCATACAGGCATGAATATTCCGGAGATATCCGGGCTTCTCTATGATTATACTTCCGGCTATCCATTCCTGGTTTCCCGCCTCTGTAAACTTATGGACGAGAGGATTACCCTGATCTGGAACACATGCTCCGCGACCTGTTGTTTACAGGAAAAGAAATTGCGTATGTAATCGGTGTTCGTCCGATTGAAGCCGCGCTTATGTTCGGTTTTGTAAAGGTTTCAAAGAGCCAGGTTCTGATCGCCAACAGAATCTTCGAGACCTTACTGTATAATTTCTTCCTTGCAGTCCCCTCTATGCAACAGGAGGAAATCTATGATGCCGCATTAAAAGATAAGGCAAGATTTATTGAGAATGGGCGTTTAAATATGCGATTCGTGTTAGAACGATTTGTAGAGCATTTTGATTCCCTTTACGGCGACCGTGGA
>CATLIP010000307.1 GCA_949957035.1 uncultured Lachnospiraceae bacterium | reverse complement strand
TATATAATCAGCAATGATCCAGGAGGTGTACCATGCATTTAATCAATGCACAGATAACAAACTTTAGAGGAATTGAACAGTTACGTCTGGAATTTGAACCAGGTTTCCATCTGATAAAAGGAACGAATGGAAAAGGAAAGACCTCTATCTTAGACGCCCTGACCGCAGGCCTTGAAGGAATCCTGTCAGGAATCGAAGGATTTACCACCGCACATTTTACCAGAGAAGAAATCAACAAAGTATACCGCACATCGGGCAGCGGTTCCCTTGAATGTGATTACTCGGTTCCGGTGGAAGTTACTCTTGTTGCAAGCATCGAAGGGATTAATATCCCCGTTCGCTGGATTATGAGCCGAACCAGTATCCATGCCTCAAAAAGCTCCATTCAGCCGAAGGATACCGCCGCCCTGCTTCGGCGTCTTGCCAAGAAGGCAGAGCTGGACTTGCCTGTATTAAGTGTTCAGGGAATTGGAAGAGCTTGTTCACAGAGATTAGAGAAGACGGAAAATATATTCCGCAAAAAATATGCACGAACCGTCGGTTATATGGATACTTTATCTAATTCCACAAATCTGCGTTTTTTGTTCAACTGGTGCTCGAAGATGGAGAAGGCTGAGGAATACGAAGCCGTCATGAATGCCCTCGCAGATTTCGCCAACCGATTGAAGGGCAGGGAATCCTGCAAATTCTTTTATGACAGGAAGCTGGAAGAATTAATATACCAAAATGAGAAGAGCATACTGCCAGTTGGACATCTAAGCACAGGTTTTCAGTCTTTAATCTGGATGGTTCTCGATATTGCCTGCCGAATGGCTTTGCTGAATCCCCATAAAAAGCACGAGATTGCAAAGTCAAAGGGAATTGTACTGATTGACGAATTGGACATGCATTTAGATACTAAATGTCAGGAAAATGTAATCGATGCACTCTGCAAAGTCTTTCCGAATGTCCAGTTTATCGCAACGACGTATTCTCCGATATTAATCAACTCTGCAAAAAATGTACGGGTTATTGATATTGAAAAAGGGGAGCCCGAATATATTCAACCTAAAGAATCCTGAAAACTTTTACAGGGGTGGCTGCAAAATGTCGATTGTATACGACAGTACTCATTTTACAGCTACCCCTTAGAAACTTTTTATAAACATCTTTGTGAATATATCATCCGGACAATGAATTACCATCCGAGATATCACAGCAGCCAGCTTTCAATTGTATCCACAAGCGCACTCTGATAACTGATTGCATCCACGCTCTCAGAAGCAATGATATCCCTGCTTCCTACCTCCACGCCGTTCAGATAATATTTCGCCACTCCTACTTTATCGCCTTTTTTGATTGGCGCCTGTAATTTCTTGCTGGCCGTGACCTTCCGCTCCATCCCTTTCAAATCCGTCCCCGTTGTGTCGATATATGTAAAGGGCTCTTCCTGCGCCGCCTTAACCGTCCCTTTCACACCTCTTGCAATCTTCACGGGCTTGACAGGTTCCGTCCCGTCCTCCTGATATTTGTTGCATTTTCCAAATCCGTAATTGCACAGGGCAATGGCGTCTCTCACACGCGCCTTACTGTCGTCCGCCGCCATGATAACGGCAATCAGTTCCGTATCATCCTTCTTTGCAGTAGCCGACACACAGAACTTTGCCTTGCTGGTAGAGCCGGTTTTTAGCCCGGTGGCAAATTCATACTGCCGGATCAGTTTATTCGTGTTCGTCAGACCGAATTCGGAGGAGCCCTTTTTCGTCGTGTGGGTAATATTCTCCATCCAGATGGTGCAGTAATCATGAATCTGGGGGTATACAGTAATCAGCTCCCTTGACATCAGCGCAATATCCCGCGCCGTTGTCAGGTGTCCGTCCGCATCCAGTCCGTTGCAGTTGATAAAATGGGTGTTCGTCATTCCAAGGCCTTCGGCCCTTTTATTCATCTGTGCCACGAATTCCTCTTCATTGCCGCAGATATGTTCTGCCATTGCCACACATGCGTCATTAGCGCTTGCCACGGAAATGCACTTAATCAGCGTATCCACCGTCTGCACCTCCCCCGGCTCTAAAAACACCTGCGACCCACCCATGGACGCCGCATACTCCGAAGTCGTCACAGAATCCTCCAGCTTAATCTTCCCATCCGCCCGCGCAGCAAAAATCAACAAAAGCGTCATGACCTTGGTCACGCTGGCCGGAGGGCGCTGCGTATCCGCATCCTTCTCAAAAATCACCTGCCCTGTAGAGGACTCCATCAGGACCGCAGAAGGCGCGCTGACCTCCACCTGTCCCGATGTCCCAGAGCTTTCAGAACCACCCGCATCTTCCTGTTCTTCCGTCCCTCCTTGTGCTTCCGTCCCTTCCTGTACCTCCGTCTCCTCCTGCACACTTTCCTTCTTTTCCGTACCTTCACCCGCCCTTTGGGTATACAGAACCGGCTCCTTCACCTGCATTGCCGATACAGGCTGTACGCACAGCAAAGCTCCAAGCAGCATTGCCACAATAGATTTCATACACTGACTCCTCATCATTTTCTCTATTACTATCATTGTAATAAACACATACAAGAAATATGACAATACAGACAGTACACTAGCCAAAACATCTATGAAATATTACCGTACATAGACAGAAAAAGCAAGGTATGGAAAGCCGCGCCTC
>CATLIP010000306.1 GCA_949957035.1 uncultured Lachnospiraceae bacterium | reverse complement strand
GGCATGTCTTCTTATAACATGCAATCCCATACTTATGGATCATCCGCATACCCTCCTGCTTAAGCGTCAACACATATCTATCATTCTCAATCTGCTCGTAAATCCAAAATACTCCGCAAAATTAACATCAGAAATCGTATGCACCATAAAATTATTTAACCCGGTAAAAATACTTTCTCTGGCAATACGCAGACACCCGGTAACGACAGCAAATTCAAGATTCTTATTTGTTTTGAGGGCTTGACTAAACATGGACCTAAGTAGCTGAACCATCTGAGGATAATAATGATGTCGGTATGCTTTATCCAAAGGCACATCATACTCGTCTATCAGGATAATCACACCGGTTCCATAATGCTTTCCCAACATCTCCGAAAGCAAACTAATACTTTCCTGCTGCACATCCTCATCCAGATACTTTACATATAATTCTCGCAAGGACTCCTTATCAATATCCGTCAGCCTGCCGCTTTCTAACAGATATTGATGCCTGCGCGCTTCCTTTTTAAGTACTCTGGACATAATCTTCAACGCATCCTCATAGGACCATCCATCCACATCCTTCAAACTGATTGCAATGACAGGATATTTACCCAAATGCTACTCACATAATTCTGAATACTCTGCAATCTCCAGTCCTTCAAACAGCGATGCATCTGCTCCAATTTCAAAAAATGCTCTAAGCATATCCAGATTCAGACTCTTTCCAAAACGGCGCGGCCTCGTAAACAGATTCACACTGCCTCTGTGTTTCAACAAATCTGCAATAAACCTTGTCTTGTCTACGTAATAAAATCCTTTCGTTCTGATATTATAAAAGAACTCTTCTCCAATCGGAAGTTTTTTCATATCTCCCACACCGTTTCACCTCCTGTGTAAGCAGCCTCTTATAAATCATTTCAGCTCTGCCCCATTATACTAAAAAAACAACTCCCCTTCAAGGAAGAGATTCAGAAATCTGCCAGCGTCCTCCCCACATCCTTCTTGAACTTCTTCCAGGCTGCCTCATCCTCCACAAAATACTTCGGACAAATCTTTCCAGTCACGTCATGGTGGCGGATGATATTCTCCTCACTCAATTCAAACTTCATACATAACCATGCGCATAGCTGCACCATGGAGCGATAGGTCTCATCATTGAACTTTCCTGACTCATCCGGATGGCAGCATTCAATGGATATGGTGTCTATGTTACGGTCATTGGAAGCATAGGCCACCTCCCAGGTGGGGACACACTGAATAATCTCCCCCTCAAGCCCAATAATAAAATTGCTGCTCGCCTGAGTCGTGTGGGTGTCTTTCAGACCTTCAAAGTAATTCCGGTTGTCTATGGCTGACGCCCCCGGATTCGCTGTGTAATGCATCACAATTCCCGTAATCTTGTCTGTAGGCTGCCCCGGCCTTGAATAGGGGTTCACAGTCAGCAGCTCTACGTCTATCTTCGGCTCAATTGCCTCAAACTTCTCTCCTTCCGGCTCATCCGATTCATCACCCAGCCATGAGGGCTTAAAAAGCTTGATGAGTAAAAGGAGGATTAGCAGCACGACCAGCACGATTAGGCCAATCTGAAGATAGCGCTTAAGCCGTCTTTTCTTCTGTACATTCGTAATTTTTCTACGTCTTTTTTTCTTCGTTTTCTTCATGTCTTTCTCCGTTTTGTATTCTACTCTTATCATAACATATACTATTTATATTTTCGTAAAAAATTCCTTAGAAATTTATGAAGAGCCGAAAAGTACGCCAAACGAAGTTTCCGAAATGACAAAAAGACTACCGGGAAATGATCTGCATTAACATTTCCCGGCAGCCCTATACCGCTTTCTATTATATTAGCTGCTTCCATGAAAACTGATAGGTAGTGACAGTATCGTACACCTCGCCCGCCCTTACCACAGGTCCTTCAAAATGCTCCTTGTGTACGGCATCTGGAAAATACTGTGTCTCAAAGCAAGCCCCCTGGCGTCTTACGTAAACTGCTCCCGCCTTGCCATTCTCGCGCTCAATAAAGTTACCGGTATAAAACTGCATCCCCGGAAGGTCTGTATATACCTTCATCTCAATCCCAGTCTGCTCCGAATACATAGCCGCGGCCTGCCGGTATCCGCTTCCATTCAAAACCCAGTTATGGTCATAGCCCTGACCTTGCACCAGCGCCTCGTAATCTGCTCCAATCTCTCTGCCGATTGGCTTCCTCCATCGAAAATCCATGGGCGTCCCATCAACAGAAACCACCTCGCCCGTAGGGATTGACTCTGCATCCGCCCTAGTGAATCCGTCTGCACAAATCATGACCTCCTGGTCAAGAACCGTTCCGGATGCATGTCCTGAAAGGTTAAAATAACTGTGATTCGTAAGATTCAGCAAAGTGTCCTTCGCCGGAACTGCATGGTAATGAATCTTCACCTCATTCTCCTCAGTCAACGTATAGGTTACATGGATATCCACGGCTCCCGGAAATCCCTGGTCGCCTTCAGGACTATAAAGCATCAGGCTTACGTGTGTCTCATCCGCCTCTTCTACCTTCCACATACGCTTATCATAATAATCTGTCCCGCCGTGAAGGGTATTCTGGTTATCATTCTGTGTAAGCGAATAGCTCTTTCCATTCAATTCAAACCCGCCGCCCCCAATACGGTTCGCTACCCTT
>CATLIP010000305.1 GCA_949957035.1 uncultured Lachnospiraceae bacterium | reverse complement strand
CAGCCGTCAAGAGCAATAATTCCAAGAGCTCCGATAGGTATGTTTTCCAGAATACGGTCATTACGGCGTAGCATCATTCGTACCTCCCAGATTAAGTAGTTTTTTCTGAATACGGATATCGTCACCCGTCAGCCGAAGAATCGTATAATGGCTGCTGATTCGTGAGAAGGTCCGCTCAGAGTAGATGGATTTTATATCCTCCAATGCAAGATTGGTAGATATTATGGTTGCCCGCTGCCTCAAAATTCGTTCGTTCAGGCAGATGAAAAGCTGCGATACGGTAAAGGAATTGGCAAGCTCTGTTCCCAGGTCGTCGATAATCAGAAGATCGCAGTCATAAATATGTTCCTCTATATCGGAAGACGGTTCCCCATGTCTGCCAAATGTATTCTCCGCGAATACGTCAAACAACTGGGCAGCCGTAAAATACATCACAGAACAGGAGGTGTCAATTAATTCTTTGGCAATACAGTGTGAAAGAAATGTTTTCCCAACTCCCGTATCCCCATATAAAAGAATATTCTGAAATTCCCGGGAAAATGTATCTACAAAGCCGCGGCAGACCTTCCATGCAGTTCGGATGGATTCCAGCGCAGATCTTCCGGTCAGCGGGTCTATGTGGCTGCGGGAGTAATAGTCCAATGAAAAGGTGGAAAAATTCTCTTTCTTCAAGACTTCCTTTAAGTTAGACTGCTCATAGAGAAGCTCTACGATTGCTTTCTTGAAGCAGCGGCACTTCTCATCTCCCACATATACGGTGTCCAGACAGTCCGGACAGGTATAGTGAAGCTCCAGAAAGTCTGGGGGAAGGCCGTTGTCCTCCAATAATTGTTGTTTCCTAAGTATCAGACAATTCAGCTCTTCTTTCAGGGAAAGGAGAGCATCGTCGTCACCCTCCAAAAGCCTGCGTGCTTTCTCTACGCTTAAGGAAGCGACGGCCTGATCCGTTTCTTCCAGTTCAGGAATGAGGGTATAGGCTTTCTGATAGCGTTCCCTTAATCGGTGTTCGTTATCCAGTTGTCGCTGCTCGTAGATACGCATCAAATGATCGTACTGTGAGTTTGAAAGTGCCATGTCCTGTCAAGTCTCCTGTCCTATTGCTGCACAAGCCTGCGTTCCAGAGAATCCATGTCATAGGAACGACCGCTGAAATTGTTAAATTTATTGGTTATATTGGTTTTGGACGCAGCAGCCGTTTTGCCTGCCGGCTTTTTCCGGCGTTCCTTTTCTTTCATATAATTGGCGTCCAGCACGTCGATGTCCTTAATGTGACGTACGTTTTTCTCAAGCCAGTTCTTAAGTATGGTATCTGTATATTCAAAATTCGGCTGATGTATTGTATTCATTGTCCGATTGCAGGCTTCTAGGATTAATTCCAGAGAAAAGCCATATTCATCGTTCCACCGTCGGATATAGGCAATCTCAGACGCAGCGGGGGCACGTCCCTTAATTCCGTAGGCGTTCAGTATAGAATAGCAGTTCTTATTATATAGAACCGTACTGGACTTAGCCTCAGAAACCGTAGTAATCTTCTGGTCATTCCAAGACAAGGCAACCTTGCGGATGTAATGCATGCTCTTATGGCCGTTCTCGACGCAATATTCAATCAGATATTCGATGAGTTCGGCAGACATATGCAGCGTATCATAAAAATATGTAATCGTATCAATATCCACCGAGGAGAGAGTCTTCCCAAGATATTGCTCGGCAACAAACATCAGCTCCTTAAATTCCTCACGTTCATGCCGGTTACGGTATTGTTGGATATTCGTGCCCGCCGGCTCAGGGGCTTTCGGAGGTATGCTGCCGGAATCAGCGGCAGTAACATCAGTAAGCGTCTCCGTCTGCTCGCCATAGTCTAAAAGCTTCTGTTTCTTCCAATATTTTAATGCCCTGCGGACATCATTCTCCGTACACTCCAGAATATCTGCCATCTCAGAGACAGACATCATCCCATCCGGCCTGTTCATATGGCGAAGAAGCAGAAGGTATACTTTCACGTATTCGCCGTTCGCCTTGACCATATATTGGTCGATAAACTCATTCTCAAGCACTGTGGTATTACCCAGTGTATAATTAGTCAGGGTTAATTTCGTCATAATTCTTACGCCGGACCTCCTTTTGTCAGTTCGTAATCTATTTGGTAAATCGTACCTCTCGTAGAGATATTATAGCACCAGAAGGCCGGGCAAAAAAGAAGTTTTTGCGTGAAAAACAGGCTTTTTTGTGGATAAAAATCTGTGGAAAATGTGGATAACTAAGGTTTTAAGAGTTCTTCTCCAATGTTTACAACGTCTCCGGCTCCCATAGTTATCAACAAATCCCCTTTTTGGCATCTTTCCATACAAAAATCTTGGATTTCTGTAAAGGCAGGAAAATAATATGCGTCACAGCCTCGCTCTTTTAGCGCCTCGGCAATAGCTTTTGAAGAGATTCCCAGAGTATCCGTCTCCCGCGCCGCATAAATCTCAGCTAAGATAATATGATCGGTATTCGAAAGTGCGTCGACAAACTCAGAGAAGAGCAGCTTTGTCCTGGTATAGGTGTGGGGCTGGAAGACGCACCATATTTCCCTGTGGGGATAGTTGCGCGCCGCCGCAAGGGAGGCATTGATCTCTGTCGGGTGGTGTGCATAATCGTCAATGACGGTGATTCCG
>CATLIP010000304.1 GCA_949957035.1 uncultured Lachnospiraceae bacterium | reverse complement strand
TGAGAGTATGTTTTATGTAAGGGAAACCCCATGGCATGGGTTGGGAACAAAGGTGCTAGAAGCCCCTGCTTCCAAGGACGCATTGCAGTTGGCAGGACTTAACTGGCGTGTTATGCAGGAACCGATTTATACAGCCATGGAAGAACTGGTTGACGGCTACAAGGCGAATGTGCGGGATTCTGACCGCAAGGTGCTCGGCGTTGTCACAGACCGTTACAGGGTAATCCAGAACGACGAAGCCTTCGCATTTACGGACGGTCTATTAGGGGAAGGCGTGAAATACGAGACAGCCGGAAGCCTGCAGGGAGGCAGGAAGGTATGGCTGCTTGCCCATATGCCCCATGAATACATGATATCCGGCGAGAGGATCAGTCCGTACTTGCTGTTTTCTAATACCCACGATGGTTCCGGTGCAATTAAGGTTGCGCTGACACCGATTCGGGTGGTATGCCAGAACACCTTGAATCTGGCGTTGGCAGGTGCAAAACGTTCATGGTCTATGATCCACACCGGGGATATCAGGGAGAAAATGCAGGAGGCAAAGGATACCCTTTTCTTGGCAGAAAAATATATGGACGAACTGGGCAAAGAGTTTGAAGCGCTCCGCATGAAGAAGCTGACGGACAAGCAGGTCATGGAATATATTGAGATCTTACTGCCGATTGAGGATGGTTCCACGCCTCAGCAGGAGAAGAATATGAAGCGTTTACGGGAGGATATGAAGATCCGTTACTTTGACGCGCCGGATTTACAGGGTGTGGGGAAAAATGCTTATCGGTTTGTCAATGCGGTATCTGATTTTGCGACACATGAGGAACCGGAGCGCAGGACGGAGACTAAAAAGGAGAATCTGTTTTCCCGTAGCGTAGATGGAAATCCAATGATTGACAAGGCATATCAGATGGTAAGTGCGGCGTAATAGGATGGGGAAAGGCTGAAAAATTCAGTTTTCAAAAGAGTTTATCTGATATATAATGGAAGGTGATATTATGAGTACAGCGGCGCAGACACATCAACAGGATTTAGAGTGTCTGAAATCACTTCGTTATATGGATGATGATTTTATGACCGTCTGTCTGGCAGATAATTTTGAGGGCGTAGAACTGATACTTCGGATTGTTTTAGGACGGGCAGATATCACGGTTAAATCGGTTCGGACACAGGAACTAATGAAGAACCTGCAAGGACGTTCTGCTGTTTTAGATGTCCATGCGGTTGACAGTGCCAATCAAGAATTTGATGTAGAAATACAAAGGTCAGACGCAGGGGCGGGCGCAAAAAGGGCAAGGCATAACAGTAGCCTGTTAGATACACATATCTTAAAACCTGGAACTGATACGGAGGATATTCCCGACAGTTATGTGATTTTTATTACAGAAAATGACGTCATGAAAGGAAACCAGCCCCTATATCCGGTAGAGAGATATGTTGTGATTGGGGAAGAAAAAGTATTATTTGGAGACGGTTCACATATTTTATATGTGAATGGGAAATACAAGGGTAATGATGAAATCGGAAAGTTAATGCATGATTTTAGAAGTACCAATCCCGAAGATATGAATTATGAGACGCTTGCTAAAAGAGCCAGATATTTCAAACAGGACGAGAAAGGAGTTGCTGTCATGTGCAAAATTTTGGAAGATATGAGAAATGAAGCGGCAAAGGAAGCGGCACAAAAAGCAGAATTAAAAAGTGCAAGGGAAACCGCAGAAAGATTAATAATAAAAGGCAAAATGACGCTTGAAGAAATTGCAGAGTGTATTCCGGTGTTATCACTTGATGAACTAAAAGAAATTGAAATGAGAGTCATGCAGTTTGCATAATCAATCCTGTCAATGAAAATAAAATATAGTAACAGAGTTAGGGCATATAGAAAATGAAAATCTATATGCCCTGTTTTTGGACATAAAGAGGGGATATGGGAAATAACATTCAGGTTTATACCGCAGGGCAGATATCACTTTATCTACATTAGATGGTTAAACGTGGCGTAACAGGATTGGGAAAGGCAGAGAAAGACATGTATAGGAAACAGTTGGAACAAGCCTTCTGCTTGAAACTTAGCGGGGAATTAGCAATCTTCCGGTATGAGATTCTTAAGAAGGAAAAGGAAGCCATCTATGAAGCGGCTTATCAGATTGACAGCATTATCAGCATTTATGAGCTGTTGGCAGAAATGAGCGGCAGGTTATCAGCCGAAACATTAGAGGCGGCGTTGATGATTCCGGATATCCTGACCTTCCTTTACGGGGAGTGGCTGAAGTATGAGGATTCCTACACCGCCGATATCCGATATTGCTTAGATAAGGAACTGGCAAAACTCAGGAGAGATTACAGGGATATGAAGGAGGAGAACATTGTATGAAGAAATTAGTATCTACATTAAATATGGAGAAATCAGAATGGTTAAAGTACCGGAAACAGGGGATCGGAGGCTCTGACGCAGGGGCGGTATGCGGGTTCAACCCCTACCGCACAGCCCTGCAGGTGTATCAGGACAAGACCACGGATGAAACCGAAGAGATTGACAATGAAGCAATGCGCCAAGGGCGGGAATTTGAGGATTATGTAGCAAGGAGATTTACAGAGGCAACGGGAAAGAAGGTGCGCAGAGCCAACGCCATGTTTTATGATGAAGCCAATCCATTTATGCTGGCAGATGTAGACCGGA
>CATLIP010000303.1 GCA_949957035.1 uncultured Lachnospiraceae bacterium | reverse complement strand
GGGCAGAACCCTTCGTATTCTTTCATTTTGCATATCTGTCCACCTCTTTATTTTCAATATATGTACAGGCTTTGGATTTATGAATAAAATACTGATTGAAAAATTATATTTTAAGGCTCAAAAAGAGCACGCTTAAAGAATACAAAATCCTTTAAGCGTGCTCTTTAGCTTCGCTGGCGATATTTCCTTTTATTCCGCAACGTCCTTCATACTAAACGAAATCCGTCCCATCTTATCCTTACCCAGGCAGACTACCTTCACCACATCTCCCAATGTCAGTACATCCTCCACCTGTCTTACTCTCTCCTTGGCAATCTTGGAAATGTGTACCATTCCCTCCTTGCCCGGTGCAAATTCGATAAACGCCCCAAACTCCTTAATGCTGACAACCTTTCCTTCCAGAACCTGTCCCGCCTCGAAATCGGTCACGATGATATAGATAAGCTTCCTTGCCTCCTCCATGCTCTTGGCATCCGTTCCGCAGATAGAGACAGAGCCATCATCCGTAATATCAATCTTTACGCCGGTCTGGTCGATAATGGCATTAATGGTCTTACCGCGCTGTCCCACAACGTCCCCAATCTTCTGCGGGTCAATCTGCATCTGAATAATCTTCGGCGCATACGGACCTACTTCCGGTCTTGGCGCGTCAATCGTCTTAGCCATCACCTCGTCAAGGATGTAAGTCCTTGCCTTCTTCGTTGCCGCAATCGCCTCTTCAATAATAGGCCTTGTCAGCCCATGAATCTTGATATCCATCTGAATCGCCGTAATTCCCTTGTGAGTTCCGGCAACCTTAAAGTCCATGTCTCCAAAGAAATCCTCAAGCCCCTGGATATCTGTGAGTACCAGATAGTCGTCGTCCGTCTCACCTGTAACCAAGCCTGCTGAAATACCCGCAACCGCCGCTTTAATCGGTACGCCCGCCGTCATCAGTGACATAGAGGATGCACAGATACTGGCCTGTGAGGTAGAACCATTCGACTCAAAGGTCTCCGATACGGTACGAATCGCATAAGGGAACTCCGTCTCACTGGGAAGCACCGGAATCAGCGCCCGCTCCGCCAGCGCACCATGGCCAATCTCACGGCGTCCCGGTCCTCTGGAGGGCCTTGTCTCCCCCACAGAATAAGACGGGAAATTATAATGGTGCATATATCTCTTGGAAGTCTCCGCCTCATCCAGCCCATCTAATCTCTGAGCCTCCGCAAGGGGCGCCAAGGTCGTAATCGTACAAATCTGGGTCTGTCCTCTGGTAAACATTGCGCAGCCATGAACCCGGGGAATCAAATCAATCTCTGCCGCCAAAGGACGAATCTGGTCAATGGCTCTTCCGTCCGGACGCTTGTGGTCTTTCAGAATCATTTTGCGCACAGTCTTCTTCTGATACTGGTAAACCGCCTCTCCAAGTAAAGCCAGCCATTCCTCTTTCTCTGCAAATGCTTCCTCTAGCTTCTCTGTAATCTGGCGGATATTCTCCTCACGCACCTGCTTTTCATCCGTAAATACAGCCTCCTCCATAGCCTCTGGCGGAACAATCTCCCGAATAGCCGCAAACAGCTCCTCCGGAACTGCACAGCTCTCATATTCATGCTTCTTCTTACCGCACTCAGCCACGATGGTATCGATAAATGCAATCACCTTCTGGTTCATCTCGTGAGCCGCGAAAATCGCTTCAATCATCTTCTGCTCCGGGACCTCGTTGGCTCCCGCTTCTATCATAATGACCTTCTCTTTCGTGGAGGCTACCGTAAGCGCAAGGTCAGACACTTCTTTTTCTGCCGCGGTGGGATTAAACACGAACTCGCCCTCTACCAGACCTACCTGAGTTGTGGAAATCGGCCCGTCAAACGGGATATCCGAGATACTGGTGGCAATGGCTGCTCCTAACATGGCAGTAAGCTCCGGAGAACAGTCCTGATCCACAGATAACACCAGATTCTCTAAGGTCACATCATTCCGGTAATCCTTTGGGAACAGAGGACGCATAGGACGATCAATCACACGACAGGTAAGAATCGCATTCTCGGAAGCCTTACCCTCTCTCTTGTTGAATCCTCCCGGAATCTTCCCTACGGAATACAGCCTTTCATTATACTCTACACTTAATGGAAAGAAATCGATTCCCTCCCTTGGCTTCTCGGAAGCCGTCGCCGTACACAGAACGGTGGTCTCCCCGTAGTGCATCAAAACGGCGCCATTGGCCTGCTTTGCCACTCTGTTCACATCTACACAGAGTTTTCTTCCGGCTAACTCCATCTCAAATTGTTTGTACATACATTTTCTCCTTCTCAATTATACATTTCCTGTGGACAAAAGCCGCCGAAACTACTGAAAAACACATTTAACAAAAGCAGAAATATGCTTTTCAGTGGTCTCGGGCATAAAACTCCTATCCACTAATTAACTGCCGAAATACAGCCAATACCAATATATCAGCCATGTCCCGACAGTTTTTAATGAAGGACGCAGCAAAATCAATCTGCGCCCTTCCATATAACTACTTTCTAAGTCCTAATCTCTCGATTAACGTACGATATCTCTCGATATCTGTCTTCTTCAGATATGCCAGCAGTCCCCTTCTCTGTCCAACCATCTTAAGAAGACCTCTTCTTGAATGATGATCCTTCGGATTGCTCTTGAAATGCTCGGTTAAGTCGTTAATCCTTGCTGTCAGGATTGCGATCTGTACCTCCGGAGAACCG
>CATLIP010000302.1 GCA_949957035.1 uncultured Lachnospiraceae bacterium | reverse complement strand
TGTATGGCGTCCAACAAGGGTCTTCCCTTCGGTCTGGTAGTGGTGGTATGTCTGCTGGTCGGAGTTGCGTGCGGCCTTGTGAACGGGCTGATCCTTACGAATTTTCAGGAGCTTCCTCCGATGATCGTGACTCTGGGCACCCAGATCGTGTTCCGGGGAATCGCTGAGATCGCTCTTGGAAGCGGCGGATCTATTTCCCTGACCAATGCGGACGGTTTCCGTATGATTGCCGGGAAGGTGGGGATTATCCCTTATATCTTTTTCATCGTACTGATCATGGCGGCAGTATTCTCCATCGTCCTGGGAAAGACCACCTTTGGCAGGAGCGTGTATGCCATCGGTTCAAACAGGCTGGCTGCATACTATTCAGGAATTCCGGTACAGAGGATCCGGCTAATCATTTATACCACGATGGGATTTATGGCAGGCCTGGCAGCCCTGTTTTTGACCTCCGTACTTTACGGGGCCAACACGACCACCGGTAACGGATTCGAGATGGATGCCATTGCCATGGCGGTATTCGGCGGGATTTCCACTTCCGGCGGTAAAGGAAGGCTGATTGGCGGTATTATTTCCGGATTTACGATTATCTGCCTGCGTATCGGGCTTGGACAGATTAACATGAATCCTCAGCTGATTCTGATTATTCTGGGTATCCTGTTGATACTGGCAGTATTGCTTCCGAATATTTCGGCAAAGGTAAAGGTTAAGAAAAAATTAGGTTAGATAGCAGACGCCCGCAAACCGGGCGTTTGATATAAAAAAATTCCAGGGAGGAAAGAAGAATGAAGAAAAAATTAGTAAGCGCTTTGTTGTGCGCTGCATTAGTGGCAAGTATGGCAGTGGGATGCGGCAAGGAAAATGCAGACAGTGGAAGCGGAAGCGGCAGTTCCGGAACAGAGTCGAATCAGGAATCTAACGGCGGAAGCGGCAGCGACGGCGGAAAGACCTATGCCATCGTAACGAAGGCTGCGGGAAATCCTTTCAACGAGAAGACTGCAGAAGGCTTCAAGGAAGTCATTGAAGCAGAAGGCGGCACGGCGATCGTCAAGCATCCGGAATCTCCGACAGCAGACGCCCAGGTTTCCGTTATCCAGTCCTTGATTTCCCAGGGCGTTGATTCGATCTGTATTGCGGCAAATGATGAGAATGCCCTGCAGGCGGCCCTTGAGGAAGCGATGGCGGCAGGTATCAAGGTATGCTGTGAGGACTCCAAGACGAATCCGGACAGCCGCCAGGTATTTGTAAACCAGGCCGGCGTGGCAGAGATCGGAGAGGCTTTGATGGAGGCGGTATATGACATCACAGGCGGAGAAGGCCAGTGGGCGGTTCTTTCCGCAACATCACAGGCGGCAAACCAGAATGCATGGATTGACGCGATGAAGAAGACGATGGAAGAAGACGACAAGTATTCCAAGCTTGAACTGGTAGAAGTAGCTTACGGCGACGACGAGCCGCAGAAGTCCACAGACCAGACACAGGCTCTTCTTGCAAAATATAAGGATCTGAAGCTGATCTGCGCACCGACCACAGTTGGTATCAATGCGGCTGCAAAGGTTCTTCAGGATGAGAAGTCTTCTGTTAAGCTGACAGGCCTTGGTCTTCCTTCTGAGATGGCTGAGTACATTGGCGACGATGACGAGCATTCCTGCCCATATATGTATCTGTGGAACCCGATCGACCTTGGACGTCTTGGCGCTTATACTTCTATGGCATTGGTCGATGGGACGATTTCTGGTAAAGAAGGCGACAAATTCACGGCTGGAGACATGGGCGATTATGAAGTAGCGGCGGCAGACGACGGCGGTACAGAGATTATTCTCGGCGCGCCGTTCAAGTTCGATTCAAGCAATATCGACGAGTGGAAAGACGTATATTAAAATTGCATTGCAGTACATTGTGTTTTCACCTTTGTTAAGGCATGCCTGTTTTATTGCGGGGATACTACGGAACGAAAACAAACCAGATTTCCAGAAGGGCAGGAATCAGCGAGGGACTTTTGTTTCACTATTTCCCTACAAAAGAAATCACATTCAAGCGTATTGTGAAATCACCTTACAGGTGATTTCATTTTCTATCTGACCTTCCACAATTGAACCAAGAAAAATATCATCGGTCCGAATGTAAGGCACATCGCCGCTGTAAAAAACCAGAACGGCAGATAGTTTTCGTGCCAGATGGTAAGGAAAGAGAAGATCAGCACTAAGGACAATTTCAGGCAGACTACCATGTGATACAGGGTACGATACACGCTTGCCTGATTTTGTTCCGTAATCTTTACGCCGGTATTCCATATCTGGGGAAACTGTTCCAGTATGGATATTCCCAGATACATCAGCCAGCTAAGCACAAGCAGAAGAATCAAAGACCCTTTTCCCGTCATGGAATCCGCCTCCCCGGCAAAGTTATAATGCCCCGGGATTTCCGACGGTATCTGCTCCCATCCGGCCGCTAAAAATAAAGTAGAACCCGCCAGACATAAAACACATAAAATCTGCATTGCCATTCCGAACTTTGTTTTTATCTTCATTTCTGGCTCCTTCCTTAGAATCAATCCTATGCTGCTTTTGTCCTCCCGCGAACCGGCGGGAGGACAGGCTGATGACCTTCTCATTATTCTAACATATTCCTATGTATTTTTCTAATAAATTATTGTGCAAAAAAGAAGATGTGGTGAAAAAGATATGGAAATATTTCTCTTGACAAAAAATGTATTATTGTATACAATTATACACG
>CATLIP010000301.1 GCA_949957035.1 uncultured Lachnospiraceae bacterium | reverse complement strand
ATACAACTATTACGCAATCCTGACGATTGTGATGATGATTACAATCGTAGTACTGAATATTGATTATGGTCCCATGAAGCTGCATGAGACGAATGCGTTAAATGGGGATCTCTACACCACTCCGGACAGGCCCTATGCCAATGCCGAGGAGGATGTGGACGAGAGTAAGGGAACCGTTATTGACCTGGTGGTTCCGATTGTAGTACTGATTATCTGCTGCGTGATTGGAATGATTTACACAGGAGGCTTCTTTGGAGGCGCAGGGTTTGTGGAGGCATTTTCAGGCAGCGACGCTTCGGTAGGCTTGATGCTTGGAAGCTTCTTTGCCCTGGTGATTACCATAGCATTTTATGCAGTAAGAAAGGTGTTAAAGTTCAGTGAATCTATGGCCTGTGTTCCGGACGGCTTCAAGGCGATGGTTCCGGCGATTCTGATTCTTACATTTGCCTGGACGCTGAAGGCAATGACAGACAGCCTTGGCGCGGCAGAGTATGTTGCAGGTATCATGGATTCCGCGGCAGGCGGGCTTGTAAACCTGCTTCCGGCAATTATTTTCCTGGTAGGATGTTTCCTTGCATTTGCAACCGGAACGTCATGGGGAACCTTCGGAATCCTGATTCCGATCGTGGTGGCTGTATTTGCCGGAACCAACGAGACGATGATGATCATCTCCATCTCTGCATGTATGGCAGGCGCGGTCTGCGGCGACCACTGTTCGCCAATCTCCGATACCACCATCATGGCTTCGGCAGGAGCGCAGAGCAACCACGTCAACCATGTGACCACACAACTGCCCTATGCGATTACGGTTGCAGTCGTATCCTTTGTGACTTATGCCATAGCCGGGTTCGTCAAGAATGCATTTATCTGTCTCCCCATCGGAATCTTACTGATGGTGGGAACCCTGCTTGCTATAAGGAAGATGAAGGCGGAATAAGTCTGAAAACAATTTGACAGCTAAAGTGTAGGAAAATCCCTGCGGCAGAAAATGGCCACAGGGATTTTTATATGCACAGCCCAAATATGCCGTTCAATAAAGTTTTTATGATTTCTCTTGTAGAATAGGGAAAAATTGGATAGAATGTATTGTAAAATGGTGAGACTGAAAGGAGAAGAATAATAACATATGAGTATCAGAGATTTGAAGGCTTATGAGATTATGAAGGAAGAGGAATTAACCGGAATCCAGGCAAAGGGATATCTGCTTCGGCATAAGAAGAGCAGGGCAAGGATTCTTTTGATAGAGAAGGACGACAATAACAAGGTATTCAGCATCGGTTTCCGTACGCCGCCCGGAGACAGCACAGGAGTTCCCCACATTATGGAACATTCTGTCCTGTGCGGCTCTAGGAATTTCCCTGCCAAGGACCCGTTTGTGGAGCTGGTGAAGGGATCTCTGAATACGTTTTTAAATGCTATGACTTACCCTGACAAGACTGTGTATCCTGTGGCCAGCTTAAATGACAAGGATTTCCAGAACCTGATGCATGTTTATATGGATGCTGTGCTCTATCCCAATATCTACGAACATGAGGAGATTTTCAGACAGGAGGGATGGAGCTATAAGCTGGATTCCCCGGAGGATGCACTTGAATATAACGGTGTGGTTTACAACGAGATGAAGGGGGCGTTTTCCTCTCCGGAGGGAGTGTTAGACAGGGTAATCTTGAATACGCTGTTTCCGGATACCTCTTATGCAAATGAGTCCGGCGGAGACCCGGAGGTCATACCCGAGCTTACCTACGAACAGTTCTTGGATTTTCACAGGAGATACTACCATCCCTCCAACAGCTATATTTACCTGTACGGGGATATGGACATGGAGGAAAAATTACAGTGGCTTGACAGAGAGTATCTCAGCGACTTTGACGCCAGGGAGGTAGATTCCCGCATCCGTTTTCAGAAGCCCTTTGACAAGATGCGCGAAAAGACCATACCTTACTCCATAGCCAGCGAGGAATCGGAGGAAGATAATACCTACCTTTCCTATAATAAAGTAATCGGCACCAGCCTTGACCGCGAGCTGTACCTTGCCTTCCAGATTCTGGACTACGCCCTGCTCTCTGCGCCGGGGGCGCCCCTTAAGAAAGCCCTTACGGACGCGGGAATTGGCAAGGACATCATGGGCTCCTATGACAATAGCGTCTACCAGCCTATCTTCTCCGTAATCTCAAAGAATGCCAATGAAGACCAGAAGAAGGAATTTGTTGACTTGATTGAGAGGGTGCTTTCGGATTTGGCAGAGAAGGGAATAGACAGAAAGGCTCTGGAGGCAGGGCTTAACTACCATGAGTTCCGCTACCGTGAGGCCGATTTTGGCAGCTATCCCAAAGGACTGATGTACGGCCTGCAGATGATGGACAGCTGGCTCTATGACGAGGATGAGCCTTTTATGCATGTGGAGGCTTTAGAGACCTTTGAATTTTTGAAAAATCAGGTGGGAACCGGGTACTATGAGGGATTGATACGCAGATACCTTCTTGACAATCCCCATGGAGCGGTGGTAATTGTGAAGCCTGAGAAGGGGCGTACGGCAAGGATGGACGCAGAGCTTGACAGACGGCTTCAGGAATACAAGGCAGGTCTTAGCCGGGAAGAGGTGGAAGATTTGGTGAAGAAGACGGCCGGGCTTGAGGAGTACCAGTCTGCGCCTGAGAAGGAGGAGGACTTAGAGCGTATACCGGTACTGGAACGCGGGGATATTTCAAGGGAGATTGAGCCGATTGTGAATGAAGAGA
>CATLIP010000300.1 GCA_949957035.1 uncultured Lachnospiraceae bacterium | reverse complement strand
GGCAGTCATCGAAAAACTGCGCTCATTTAACCGGGAAAAGTCCATCAAGCGGGCGGAAAGCCGGGAAAAATTGCTGGAAAAAATCAAGCCCATAGAAAAACCTGCCGAAATGAATACCGAAATCCATTTAACATTGGAACCCTCGCGTATCAGCGGCAATGACGTGCTGTCCGTAGATTCCCTTGGCAAATCTTTTCCCAATCAGGTATTGTTCACGGATGTCAGCTTTGAAATCAAACGTGGGGAACATATCGCCGTCATCGGGGACAACGGGACGGGAAAGACTACGCTCCTGAAAATCCTGAACCAGGTACTACCTGCCGACACAGGGACGTTCACCTTGGGAACCAACGTGGAAATCGGCTATTATGACCAGGAACACCATGTACTCCACATGGAAAAGACCATTTTCGATGAAATCTCCGACGACTACCCGGAGCTTACCAACACCAGGATACGCAACATGCTGGCGGCATTCCTGTTCACAGGGGACGACGTATTCAAACGGATCGGGGATTTAAGCGGCGGTGAGCGGGGCCGCGTTTCACTGGCGAAGCTGATGCTTTCACGGGCGAACTTCCTGATTCTGGACGAGCCCACGAACCATCTGGACATCACCTCCAAGGAGATCCTTGAGAAGGCGCTGAACGACTATACCGGGACTCTGCTCTATGTGTCCCATGACCGGTATTTTATCAACCAGACGGCGACGCGGATTCTGGAACTGGTCAACCACACTTTCGTCAACTATATCGGGAATTACGACTATTATCTGGAAAAACGGGAAGAACTGACCGCCGCTTATGCCGGAGGCGAGGAAGCGCTTTCTTCCTCTGCCGGAACCGTATCGGAATCGAAATTAAGCTGGCAGGAACAGAAAGAGGCCCAGGCAAGGGAGCGGAAACGCTTAAACGAACTGAAAAAGACGGAAGAGCGCATCACCGGCCTTGAGGAGCGGGATGCTGAGATTGACCGAATGATGGCGCAGGAGGAAGTATTTACCAACTCCGTAAAGTGCCAGGAATTGGCGGACGAAAAGGCTTCGATTGCAGCGGAATTAGAAGTATTATATGAGCGTTGGGAAGAATTAGGGACGTAGTAACACAGATTACTACGTCCCTAATTTCTTTTCCTGCCTGCATCTATCCGTTCTTCTGCCCGTTTTCCTGCGCCGCCTTCTTCCACGGACGCTCCTTCCCAAGCCACCCCTTTTCCTTCCAGTAAGTGACATCCGGCAGATGTTTCCCGTTCTGCTGCATATGCCGCATGATATAGAACAAAATCTTCGTCTTCAACGCCGGGGTCACGGAAGCGGTATCCCGGGTCAGCTTCATTGCAAGCCGATCCACATCATTTACGATCTTCTCCTTAATCGGCATCTGCACATCCTCCCACCGTACCGCAGCCACGGCAATCCCGTATGTATAGATCCGCGCCACGCCCCAGAAGAACAGGCTGCTCTTGATATCCTTGAGCGTGGATCTCATCCCGCCGCCAGCCCCGGTAGTAATGCAAACAGCCTGCTTGCCAAACATGCACTCCGCCGGCCTATGCACCATAAACCGGTATCCGTAATGATCCAACAGGGCCTTCAAAGCCCCTGTCACATGAAGCACATGGACCGGAGACGTGAACACCAGCAGATCCGCCTCATCAATCATCCGCGTCACCCGCTTCATATACATCAGATAATCCGGACACTTCTTCTCACTCTCCATAATACAGGCCGCGCACCCCCGGCAGTATTCCGGCATATCCTTAGGAAGAAATAACTCAATGACCTGATCTTCTTCCCTCGCAATCTTTTCAATCACCATCTTTCCGATATGATAGCTTGAGCCGTGCCTCATGGTGCCGTTAATCATCAGTATCTTCATCTCGTTCTCCCTTCTCTATGTATCTATCTATCAGAATGTAAGCCAGCCATACGCAGGCTTATCCGCATATTATTTCACATCAATAGCCAGATGTTATCCGCCTGCCATTGGCTTGACAAATCCTCATACTATTTTATTATAGCATTATCACAGAAAAAATGGTATGGTTTTCACAGATAAATTTCCCCCAAAAGTACGGAAAGCTAACTTGACATTTTCTATCTTCCCCATTATACTAGACGTATGGAAAATAAACTTTCCATCACATTTTGTAAAAAAGGGAGGGGCAGCCATGACCACCAAAAAGAAAAAACAGACATATATCCTTGTAGGACTCCCAATGTACGCCATTGCCTCTATGTTGAAAAATCTCCACATCTTCGGCAGCCAGGCAGCCGCCGTATGCCTGACTCTCATCCATTACGCAGGCATGCTGCTGTCTTTAAACGGAGTCCACTACTTCGGAACCACCTACCAGTATGAGAAATACCCCGAAGAGAGCCTAAAGACCGTCATCGACCTAAACGACGAGCGTACCAGGACCATCCATGACTTAGCGAAAGCCCGGACATTTGACATTATGGTATACGTGTTGATTTGCCTGCCATTCCTCCTTATCGAGGCAAAATCCGATTTACTGGGAATCATCGGCTCTGCCGCAGCATTGCTTATATTAGGCGGCTCCTACGCATACTATGCCAGAAAATATTCCAAAGAAATGTAAATAAGGGCGCTGGGAAATATTGCAGAAATGCAGCATTTCCGGAAACAAATCGTCAAGGACTTTTTTATCAATTTCACAAAAATTCACATTTAGGACAAAAAATAGAACCGGAAACCTTAATCTAAGATTCCTGGCTCTATAATTGTGCTTT
>CATLIP010000299.1 GCA_949957035.1 uncultured Lachnospiraceae bacterium | reverse complement strand
AGCTCCCATGATTCTGCCAGCACCTCGCCGTCATACGCTTTCCCGAACTCTTCCACCAGCCGGCGTCCGCCCCAAAGATAATCCTTATAACTTGGAATTAATTTAAACATAATCAAACATCTCCTCAGAAATCTCTCTGGCAGACTTAAGAGCCTTAAAAGGAAATTACTTTACCAGACTTTCCACAGCCGACGCAAGAAGCTGAAGCCTTGAATCAGCGTCTTCTTCATTGATGCCTCTGACGCCCACATAAAATTTAATCTTAGGCTCCGTCCCCGAAGGGCGGATGCAGCACCACGCCTCATGTTTCAACTGGAAATACAACACATTCGACTTAGGAAGTCCGGTCAGACTCTTCCTGCCGTCTGCCATATTTATTTGCACATCTTCCCTGTAATCCAAAAACCGCGACACAGGAATCCCGCCAATTTCCTCAGGCACATCCTGACGGATACGCTCCATCATCTCAGCAATCCGTCTCGCTCCGTCCTGACCTTTCAGCGTCACAGTACACAATGTCTCTTTAAAATAACCAAAGGTACAAAACAGCTTTCGCATCTTGTCGCACAAAGTCATCCCCTGGCTCTTACAGAATGCCGCCACCTCACACAGCGCCATCACTGCCGCCACTGCATCCTTGTCGCGGGCATGGGTTCCCAAAAGGCACCCGTAGCTCTCCTCATAGCCAAACAGGAACTCATGACTTTTATTCTGTTCAAAAAACTTAATCTGTTCTCCGATATATTTGAATCCCGTCAGCGTCTCCACCAATTCCACCTGATACGCCCTGGCAATGTTTTGCGCCATCTTCCCGGATACAATGGTGGTGACCACAGCCCCGTTCTTTGGAAGGGTTCCGGCAGCCTTCCTCTGCGCCAGTTGATATTCAAGAATCAACATACCGGACATATTTCCCGTAAAAGCAGTATATTCTCCCGTCTCGGCATCCTTCGCATACACGCCCAGACGGTCGGCGTCCGGGTCTGTGGCCAGCACAATATCCGCATCTACCTGTTTCGCAAGCTGTAACGCCAAGGCAAATGCATTCTTATCCTCCGGATTGGGATAAGATACCGTCGGAAAATCGCCGTCAGGCATCTCCTGTTCCTTCACCACATATACATTTTCAAATCCAAGCTCTCTTAACACTCTCCGTACCGGAAGATTTCCCGTACCATGGAGCGGCGTATAGACAATCTTTAAGTTTCTTGCCTCCTGCCGGATCATCTCTGGGTGGATGACTAGCTTTTTAAGCTCTTCCATATATCTGTCGTCTATCTCCCCGCCAATCACCCGGTAACGCCCCGACGTCTGGGCTTCCTCCTTCTCCATGGTCTTCACCATTCCATAATCCGTAATGCTCTTGACCTCTTCGATAATCTCCTTATCCTTTGGAGCCGTAATCTGCCCGCCGTCCTCCCAGTACACCTTATACCCATTGTACTCCGGTGGATTATGGCTCGCCGTCACCACGATGCCCGCCGTACATTTCAGTTCCCGCACTGCAAATGAAAGCATGGGCGTAGGGCTAAGAGAGGGAAAAATGTATACCTGAATCCCATTTGCCGCAAGGCATAACGCCGCTTCATCCGCGAACTCTTTGGACATATTCCGGGAATCATAGGCAATCGCCACTCCCTTAGACTGCGCCTGTTCTTTGATAATAAAATTCGCAAGCCCTTGGGTCGCCTTGCGCACTGTATAAATATTCATACGGTTCGTACCCGCCCCCATAATCCCCCGCAAGCCCCCGGTTCCAAATTCCAATTCGCGGTAGAACCGTTCCTCGATTTCTTTCTCATCTCCGGCAATCCTGCGCAGCTCTTCCTTCGTCCCTTCATCAAAATACGAATCCTCTAACCAGAACTGATAAGCCTTTCCTGCATCCATCTTCCTGTCCTCAACTTTCCATTTTTACTCTCTGTCCCACCTGACTGACACAGGCGGTCTTTATATTATAAACCAAATCCACATATGTATGGAAGCAAAATATCTGTGGTCTATTGAGACCTTCCTGCACATCTCCTCAAGAAAAATGTATTGACAAACGCCGTAAGCCCAAACCCAAAAACAACATACAACGGCAGCACAGCCGCAAGCCAGCCGCCGCCCAATACAAAACAAATAGCAGGAATATTATTGACGGCAGCCATCAATAGTGTATAGGGAAAATTCCGCACCGCAAGCCACAGGCTGCCTTTCACCATCTCCTTCACACTCGTCTCACCCCTTAGGATAACCGGGAAAATGAAACAGAATACCATCTCCCAGACCGCAAGCAGACAGCCGATTCCAATCCCAATCAGCCCCCACTGTCCGCCCGTCCCTCTTTTCATGCCGCCTACAAACATCATGTCAAAAACAAGCAGACACCCGGACGCAAGAATCAAAAGCCACGCCTTTGTCCCCGTTTTCAAATGTTTCTTCCACGCGCCGGAAAAATTACGGAAAGCCGAAATAAATTTTCCCTCCGCCATATCGTCAAAAGACTGATACAAGGCCGCAAAGGAAGCGCCCATGGTCACGATTGGCAGCGAAAAGACCACAAACAGGAAATTCAAAAGCACAATATCTCCAAGTCTGCCCATAAATTCAAAAAACGGATTATCAATACTCAACTTCTTCTTCATTCTCTACCTCGCCGCACAGAAACTCCCGGAACAATTCACAGGCTTTCCCATGCCTTGTATCAGCCGCAAACACCAGAAACACAGCGTCATCCGCCTCTTCGTGCAGAACCCCGTCCTAACATGTTGCCACAAGGGTAATCCTCTAATCCATGAACTCTCCGCCTGAAGCAGCG
>CATLIP010000298.1 GCA_949957035.1 uncultured Lachnospiraceae bacterium | reverse complement strand
CAACCGCATAAAGTCTTCTTGATAGTTCCATAGGCGCCTCTTTCTTAATCCAGATAATCTCTTAATTTTCTGCTGCGGCTTGGATGGCGGAGTTTCCGCAGGGCTTTCGCCTCAATCTGGCGGATACGCTCCCTTGTAACGTCAAATTCTTTCCCTACTTCCTCAAGCGTCCGCGCGCGTCCGTCGTTCATGCCGAACCGTAATCTTAAAACCTTCTGTTCCCTTTCTGTCAATGTATCCAGAACCTCATCAAGCTGCTCCTTTAGAAGCGTCTGTGCAGCGGCCTCTGCCGGGACAGGCACATTATCGTCCTGAATAAAATCCCCAAGATGGCTGTCCTCCTCCTCACCGATAGGCGTCTCTAAGGACACCGGCTCCTGAGAAATCTTCAGAATCTCCCGCACTCTCTCCACGGGCATGTCCAGTTCCTGCGCAATCTCTTCCGGCGTGGGTTCACGCCCAAGCTCCTGCAATAATTGTCTGGACACACGTATTAATTTATTAATCGTCTCAACCATATGAACTGGAATACGGATGGTCCTCGCCTGATCTGCAATCGCCCGAGTGATTGCCTGACGAATCCACCAAGTCGCATAGGTACTGAACTTGAATCCCTTACGGTAATCGAACTTCTCCACTGCCTTAATAAGACCCAGATTCCCCTCCTGAATCAAATCCAGAAACAGCATCCCCCGCCCTACATAGCGCTTGGCAATGCTGACCACCAGACGGAGGTTTGCCTCGGCAAGACGCTTCTTGGCATCCTCATCCCCTTCTGCCATCCTGCTTGCCAGCTCCACTTCCTCGTCAGCCGTCAGAAGCGGCACCTTGCCAATCTCTTTTAGGTACATGCGCACCGGATCCTCGATGCTGATTCCGTCCGGAACAGACAGATCCAGCTTCTCCATGTCTACCTCGTCTTCCTCGGAAATCATGAGATCCACGTCGTCAATATCGTCGTCGTCCCCGCTGATACGCAAAACGTCGATATTGTGCGACTCCAGATACTCAAAGACCTTCTCCATGTGATCCGGCTCCAGTTCCATATCTGAAAAGAAATCATTAATTTCCTGTACTTCCAGAATACTCTTCTTCTTTTTTCCCAGAGAGACCAGATCTTTTAATTTCTCTTCAAATTTCACTATGTTTTCTTCCATATAGTGCCCATCCTCTCATTGCTTGCTTATATTTTATCCTTAATTAACAGAAATATGCAGTTTTTGAATATCCTGCATCTTGCTTTTTACTTCCATCAACCTCTGTAAGCCCCTCATATCCGTCGGCTCCAGATTCCTTGTCGCCTCCTCTATGCTGTGGTTCTTCACCCGCAGAACCGTCTCCTTAAGCGCCTTCTCCTGCTCCTTCACAGTCTTAAGCTCCCGTATCTTCGTATGAAACAGACTCGCAACCTCTCTATGCTCTTCCTCATCCGTAAAATGGTTCATGATTTTTGCCGGATTCACCTCCCCTGTCCTGTACTGCTCATAGAGAAGCTCGGCTACCGTCCGATACAAATCTCCTGAAAAATCTGATGGAACAATATAGGGTTCAATCTGCCAAAAGACAGACGCATCCTCAATGAGCCAAGTCAGCAAAATCTTCTGTGACTTTACGATTCCGTCTTCCTTCCCCTTCGGTTGTTGGTTCGTGGGCTTGGGACGCTTCACCGGAGCCGCCAGCCCCGTCTGGATTGCCATACGCCCCACCAGCTTGCGCAAATCTTCTATTCCTACATGGTAGGCTTTCGCTACCGCTTCTATGTAGTTATTGCGCTCAATCTCTTCATCAAACTCCGTCAGCCTCCTTGCCGCCTCCCGCATAAAATTCGTCTTGCCTTCCGGAGTATGCAGATCATAATCCTTCTCCAAAACCTCAAGGCTGAACATGAAACCATTCCTTGCCTTCCCGATTCTCTCTTCAAAGGCTTCCGCCCCCAGATTCTTGATAAATTCATCCGGATCCTTATAAGGCTCCATGCGGATAATTCTTGCCGTAATCCCCACATCCTTGAGAATCGGTACAGCACGCAGCGCCGCCTTCGTCCCCGCCTCATCGCTGTCATAGGTCAGATAGACCTCCTGCACATACCGCTTGATTAGCGCAGCGTGCCCCGGCGTCAGAGCCGTCCCAAGAGACGCCACGGCATTGGTAAATCCTGCCTGATGGAGAGAAATCACATCCATGTATCCCTCACACAGCAAAAAATAAGGCTTCTTAGAGCTTCTGGCCCGGTTCAGTCCATACAGGTTGCGGCTCTTATCGAAAATCATCGTCTCCGGGGAATTAAGATACTTGGGTTTCCCGTCTCCCATGACACGGCCGCCGAACCCAATGACACGGCTGTTCACATCCATAATCGGGAACATTACCCTGTTCCAGAACTTATCATATACGCCCTGCCGTTCATCCATGCTCACAAGTCCTGCCTTCAAAATCATCTCTGACTGATATCCTTTTGACCTTAAGTACTGATACAGATCATTGCTGTACTTATTCGAGTACCCAAGTCCAAACGCCCGGATGGTATCATCGCTCAACTCACGGTTCTTTAAATAGGACAGGGCATGAACGCCCTGCTCCTTCTTCAGTTGTACATAGTAATACTGCGCCGCCAGCTTATTGATTTCAAGAAGAACCGCCTTGGTATCCGCTCTCTGTCTTGCCTCCTTAGAGTACTCCTGTTCCCGTATAGAAAGGAACTTTGATATCCTTGTTGACCTCGACATTGATTTCGGGGGCCAGACCTACTTCATACTCGAAAGTATAGTCCTTCTGGGCCATGTCGATGGATTCAACTTTCTTCGGG
>CATLIP010000297.1 GCA_949957035.1 uncultured Lachnospiraceae bacterium | reverse complement strand
GAAGGACGACCTGAATGACATGAACAGCCAGTTGTCATCATTAAGTGCTGAATTGGATAATGCTTCGGCTCAGATTGAACAGCTTTCTGCCGAAGTTGAGAAAGCCAAGCTTGACTTGGCGGCGGCTGAGCTTAATGAAGAAGCCCAGTATGACGCCATGAAGAACCGCATCAAGTTCATGTATGAGGGCGGAAGCCTTTCTCTGTTGGAGATTCTGTTTTCCTCTGACAATATGGGGGATTTCCTCAACAAAGCCGAATATGTAACGACCATAAGCGAATATGACAGAGATATGCTTGACGAGTTAAGCGAAGTCTGTGCCGGCGTAGAGAAGAAACAGACCGAACTTAAAACCAAGCAGGATGAGCTTACGGCCATGCAGGAAGACTTGAACGCCAAGAAGGATGCACTTACCTCCAAGATTTCCTCTACTTCCAGTCAATTAGAAGACTACAAAGCACAGTTGGAACGCGCCCGCGCAGCAGAAGAAGCTCTGAAGCTTGCGCAGAATAACGCAATTTCCGGCTCTATTGTTCCGGCTGGCAACAATGGTAATAATGGCAATGGGCAGACGAACAATAATCAATCGAACAACTCATCAGGCGGTACCACAACGGCTCCTCCGACAGAGGCCAATGTCTCTGATGTTGCCTTGTTCGCTGCATTACTTGAATGTGAGGCAAGCGGGTACGACCCCATGCTTGCAGTTGCAACCGTAGTAATGAATCGTATGGAAAGCTCCAGTTACCCCAATACATTACGGGAGGTTATCTATCAATCCGGACAGTTTGCGCCTACCTGGAACGGAAGCCTTGAGAAGGCGCTCGCGCGAGGCCCTTCTTCTACCTCTTACTCCGTAGCGCAGGCTGCGCTGGCAGGGACAAGACATGCCTCTGTTATTAATTGTTATCAGTTCCGTTCAGCTTGGACCGGTGTTTCCGGTATTAATATTGGAGGAAATATATTCTTTTAAAAAATACATCCCCCTTCCGAATTATCCTTCGGTAAGGGGGATGATTTAATTTATCCTTTATTTCCCGCACTCATGCTCTGTGTGCAGAAGCATATGAGCCTTATGAGACATAGGCTTCTCGAAATATTCCTCGTACATGGCAAGCACATCCTGATTCTCGTGAGAAAAACGAATGGGCGCATTGTCGTCCAGATTGTAAAGATTCTGACCACGGTCAAAGGCAAGCTCTTCACCATCATGAATCGGCTGTCCTCCGCCTCCCACACATCCTCCCGGACATGCCATGACTTCTACGAAATCGTAATGCACTTCTCCTCTTTCAATCTTATTCAGCAGCGCTCTGGTATTCCCAAGACCGCTCACTACCGCAGTTCTTACCTTCACCTCGTCAATTGCAAATTCTGCCTCCATGACGCCCTCATTAGCCTGAAATGCCGGACTTCTGACCGCTTTAAAGGCATCTGCCGGAGGATTCTCCTTCTTAAGAAGATAATAAGCAGAACGAAGCGCCGCCTCCATAACACCGCCCGTCACGCCAAAGATCACGCCCGCGCCGGAGCTTTGCTGCATCGGGCGGTCGCTTGCGCGGTCCTCTAAAGTATCCGGACTGATATGTGCAGAACGAATCATCTTCACAAGCTCTCTCGTCGTGATAACCGCATCGATATCGTGCCCTGCATACTCGCCGTGGAACAGCTCCATCTCCCGCTCTCCCTTCTTCGCAACACAAGGCATCACAGATACGGTAAAAATCTGCTCAGGAGACACGCCAATCTTATCCGCAAAATAGGTCTTCATAGCAGCCCCGAACATCTGCTGAGGTGATTTTGCCGTTGACAACTGTCTTACCAGATGGGGGAACTGTGTCTTGATGAAGCGAATCCACCCGGGACAGCATGACGTGAACATCGGACGCTCCTTTAGCTCTCCCTCGGTAAAACGCTTCAGAAATTCTGTCCCCTCCTCCATAATCGTAAGGTCGGCGGAGAATGTGGTGTCAAATACATAATCGGCTCCCATTCTCTTACATGCGTCCAGAATCTTGCCTACCGTTGCCTCATCCGGCTTCATTCCCAGTTCTTCGCCCCATGCAGTACGTACTGCCGGAGCAACCTGTACAACTACCGTCTTATTCTTATCTGCAATGGCATTCCATACCTTTTCCGTATCATCACGCTCTCTGAGCGCTCCAACCGGACAATGGGTAATACACTGTCCGCAGAGGGAACAGTCTGCCTCCTGAATACTTCTGTGACCGGATACATTCACCGTCGTCCGGGATCCTGTGCCTTCTACATCCCATACGCCAAGTCCCTGAATCTTCTCACAGACCTGAACACACCGCATACATTTGATGCACTTAGAGGAATCACGTATCAGTGGGAAGCTCTGATCCCAAGGCTGTTTTTCCAGCACCTTTTTATATGGAATATCTAAGATATTCAAATCATTCGCCACCGCCTGCAGACTACAGTTACCGCTTCTCGCACAGCTTACGCACTGACAGTCATGCTGAGACAGTATCAGCTCTACATTGGTTCTTCTATGCCGGCGGACCTTAGGGCTGTTGGTATAAATCACCATTCCCTCTTCCGCCACGTTATTACAGGAAGTAATCAGCTTTTCCTTGCCTTCAAGCTCCACCACGCACACACGGCAGGCGGCGATCTCATTAATCCCTTTCAGATAGCATAATTTGGGGATTGGAATCCCATTCTGAGCGGCAGCCTCCATAATGGTAGTATTTTCTTCTACGGATATCTGCTTTCCATCAATCATAAGATTTACCATAATTTCTCTCTGCCTCCTTTAAATATGCCGTATCCGAAGTGATCGCAGCGCAGG
>CATLIP010000296.1 GCA_949957035.1 uncultured Lachnospiraceae bacterium | reverse complement strand
CAATCAGTCCTGCAGGGCTTATCAGCGGAATGCTGGTCGGCATTGTGACTGTTCTGCTGGCGGCACAAGCCCCTGCCAAACGGGCAGCCAGAACCTCCCCTGTGTCGGCGGTTTCCGGCAATTCAGAAGCAGCCGCTTCGAAGCGGCGTGTGATCCGGCATAACGTCGGAAGAATAGAGCAGACTCTGGGAATTCATCATGCGGCCGGTTCGAGGAAGAACTGGATCCTGATGACCTCTTCCTTTGCACTCACGATCATCATAGCCTTATGCTTCTCGGTCGGCATCGATTTTGCACGGGGGCTCATGCCCAGCCTAAAATCCTGGCAGCCGGATCTTTGCCTTAATGGCTACAACAATGCACTGGTACTGGAACAGCATACAAAAGATGTGATTCTTGATATTTCCGGGGTGGATCGTGCTTTTGGAACTGCATACCTTGACCACATTCCGGCAACTTCTTCAAGACCGGGAATCGACTATATTAATCTGGAATCCTATGATGAGAATTTGCTGAAAAATGCCGAAGATGAGGTCGTCCAGGGGAATCTGCGGGATATCTCCGGAGACAGCAATAAAGTCATGACGGTCTACAGCAAGGATAATCCCCTGAAAATCGGCGACACTATCCAGATTGCCGGAAATGAGGTTGAGGTTACCTGTTCCGTATCCGGCAGCCTGTTTCCGGGCGAACGTCTTGTCATCTGCTCCCAGGAGACATTCGAGAGACTGACCGGAGCAGACGGACTTACCATGATTGGTATACAGCTTGACGAAGATGCCGATGAAGGGACCATTCAGCAGATTAATAAATTAACCGGGAGTGATGTGATCTTCACGGACACCAGGGTACAGAACAGAGAGTCGAATACCACTTATATGGCCTTACGGCTTGGTGTATATGGCTTTCTGTCGATCATCGGAATGGTTACGATGTTCTATATCATGAACAGTATATCTATCAGTGTGGCGGCAAGGACGAAGCAGTACGGAGCTATGCGTGCGGTTGGTATGGACGGAACCCAGCTTATCCTGATGATCGTGGCAGAGGCATTTACCTATGCTGTGTCCGGCCTCATATGCGGCTTCGGAATCGGGCTTCCCCTGAGTTACCTCCTGTATGACCAGCTGGTAACGCGGCACATGGGAATGGTATGGCATCCGCCGGTGGCGCTGTTGTGTCTGATCGTCTTGTTTGTGGCGGTGTGTGCGGCGGCGGCAGTCTATGCCCCGGCAAAGCGGATCCGGAATATGGCGATCACGGAGACGATTAATGAATTATAAATATTTACAACGGCAGCAGCTTTTGACTGCTGCCGTATCTTTGAGAATATAACTCATCCGATCAATACCGTTTTCCCCTCAAATGCGAACCCATACTTCCGAATCCGTTCCTGTGAGATTCCTTTTGCCTCCAACACAGCGGTATATTTCTTACGGTCAATCTGATCCAAGGCTTCTTGAACTGTATCTGCAAGAGTATCTTCGTCATCCGGGTCATGAACTTTAAACTCCAGGATAATAGCGTCGTCCGCATCTTCGGCAGGCTCTAACATTACATCATATCTCCCAAACCCGCTTTCACGGTTGGAGGTAATGGAATATCGCCCGGCAAGATCCACCATCAATCCAAGTACAAAACCATGGTAAAACCTTTCTGGTTCTGTTGCTTTAGAGGTATTCTTTCCTGTATCAAAATAACTAAAAGTCTCAAGCGCAACCCGGTTCATATATAGATTCATTGCTTTCTTATCATCTAGTAATAATGCTTTGATAAAATTATTATATGCCGGTGTAAACTCTGAAAACCAATCCTCTATCATCCATTCAAACATAAGAGATACTTCGCGGTTCGTGAGTACAAGCTCATATGTGGTCCTGTCTCTTTTATCCATGCTTAACTGCTTCACACGCAGATAGCCGCCTGCAAGCAGAAGACTCCAGACAGCGCCTTCTCTTCGTCCCAGTTGATTGAAGATAATCTGCTCATCAATCTGTGTATACAAGGACTTTCCAGACAGAAGATCCTCCATGATCATTTTTGTATCGGCGCTTCCCTCTCGAATCAGCTTCCCAACCAGACTGTTACTGCTGGTATTGGCCCAATAAGGAGCGAATTTTGCATATTTTAAATAATTTATGATAGACCAGGGGTTGTAGATATCGGTCCTATTACCGAATGTAAACCCGTCATACCAACTTCTGACCTCGTCTTTGTGGGATGATAATCCATATTCGTCCAATGCCCTCCAGACTTCCTGCTGGGTAAACCCGAAACAGTCTGTATACAGATCAGAGGTGGTTGTAACTACCGTCAGATTATTGAGGTCAGAAAAGACAGATTCCTTGCTGACCCTGGTAATTCCGGTCATGAGAGCCCTTTCAAGGAAAGGGTTTGTCTTAAATGTGGAATTGAATAATTTTCTGATAAAGGAAACCAGTTCATCCCAGTAGCCGTACACATAAGCCTCCTGCATAGGCGTATCGTATTCGTCCAGCAAAATAATCACACGCTTTCCATAATAGCGGGACAAAAAATCCGACATCTTATGAAGCGCCCATGTGGCAGTAACCTCTTCCATACGGCAATTCACACTGCGATAATACTGTTTTTCTTCCTCCGTCAGCAAATCTCCTTCCAGAAGAAAAATATGTTTATTGTACAAATCCGTTAAAATCTGAAAAAGCCTTTGTACTGCCGACGGATAATCCTTTTCTTTTACATTTGCAAACGACAGACTGATTACCGGATAGGTTCCCTGCAGCTTCCGAAACTTTTCATCTTTCCAAATCGAAAGCCCTTCAAACAAATCCCTTCTTCCCGCAAATTTCACGGAAAAAAACTGTTCCATCATACTCATCGCAAGTGTTTTTCCA
>CATLIP010000295.1 GCA_949957035.1 uncultured Lachnospiraceae bacterium | reverse complement strand
GACCTCCTGCATCTTCCTGAATCTTGGCAGAGGTCCGATTGTGGCGGAGGAGGCTCTTGCCGAAGCGCTTAACCGTAAGGAGATTGCCGCCGCAGGGCTGGATGTACTCTGTACGGAGCCTATGAGTCCGGACAACCCGCTCCTCCATATTAAGGACAGCCGAAGATTGTTCATCACTCCCCATATTGCATGGGCAAGCGTGGAAGCAAGGACACGGCTGATGGAGATTGTCCTTGGACAGATAAAAGAATTTTTACGCCTTTTTCCCATGAAATAACGAATAGAGAATCTCCCCTGTCATCACCAGCGCGCTTCCGCAGGCAAGATAGACGTCCCCTAAGTTCGCCGTAATCCTCCCAAGAGACTTCTTCTTGGTCCGTAAGCCGATATAATCGACCACCCGCCCCTTTGCCAGCCTGTCAAAGAGGTTGCTTGCCGCCCCGGCGCTCACAAGGGTCATGCCTAATTTCCTGATATAATTTCTCTTCTTCGCAAATGTCAATACATCCCACACCAGTACCCCGGCTCCTGCAAACAGGGACATTCCCTTCACAGCCGCCGGGTACTTATCAAATAGGTTCAGCAGGAAGCCCCGGTTATATACCTTACGTATTACAATCTTTCCGTCCAAAAGTTCCCGTTCTTCTCCCGGGTTCAATTCCTCCTCCACCAGTTTCTTAATCATTACGTCTGCGCCGAGAAGTATTGCAAATAACATCATCATAGAGGAGAGCATCCTATATCTCCTCTTTGATCTTCACGATCTGCTCTTCCTGCTTCTCAATCTCTTCCTCACGCTTCTCAATCTCTTCACACAGGGAAATGTATTCGGTATCGTCTACCTCGCCTTTCTGGAACTTCTCGTAGACCTTGCGTCCGATATCCTTAAAGTCCCGCTCATTGGAGCGCTTCATCGAACGGATGTCGCTCTTAATCTTCTGAATCTCCAGCGTATCCTCTGCTTTTTTGCTAAAATCGCTTGCCGTATCTGATATCTTCTTTCCCAGTTCACCAAAAAAATCTGCCATTTTATCTTCTCCTTTTCTCTTTTTCTTGCTTCCACTACAACTGGCGTAAAACGTCCAGGGAACGATACAGGTTCATGGCTCCATACCCCCACTCCCGATTCGGGCTCTCCATCCCGGGCCTCTGCTCCGCGCCCAGAAGGATAATATTCCGAATCTGACTGGAATTCACGCCCCACGCCTCCGTATTGTTCAGCACCCATTCCATCAGAAGCGCCACCGCCCCTGTCGCGATTCCTGCCGCAACACTGGAACCGCTGCGGACCACGAACTCATTATTCAGTCCGGCGCCGGATACCAGTACGCCAGGCACCGCGTAATCTGGTTTGACTCTTCCATCTCTAGTATACCCCCTCCCGGAATTAATATCAACTGATTTATCAACTCCATTATAGTATGCGACCGTCATCGCAACCAGACTGCTTCCCGGTTCCGCCAGCGTCGTGTCCGGGTTTGCCTCTAAGAAATATACCTCTCCGGTCAGGAAGTCCTGAACCGGCAGCCAGATATGGAATCTTCCGTCAGAGCGCAGCACCGGTTTCACACTGATTTTCCAGATCCCCGGCGCCGGATTCCGGATTCTCATAAAGATTAGTTGTGAATCATTGTTTTCCAATAACAACCGGTACTCTACCTCCACTTCTGTCCTGTCAAACACAAAAGTCTCCCGGTATTCCCGCCCTTGCTTGAGGGTAATATATCCCGTCCGCTCCCCGGAAGGAGAGGTAATGGCAACGGTCATGACATTGGGGACTGTCGTCCACAGCTCTGCCACGAAGCCTTCTACCCCTTCTCCCACACGAATCTCGGCATCCGCAGTATCATCCATACTGCTAAGCTCCCGGGAAAAGTGGTGTCTGTGAACCGCACCGTTTCCTGCGCTGATGACAACGCTTCTGTTCAGTACCGACGAATAGGCGTCAAGCATGTTAGACAGAAGGGAGGTTCCGTTATGGCCGCCTAGGTTCGTGCCAAGGGCAACGCACATGACCAACGGCATATTACGTTTCCGCGCAAGGGCATTGATGTACTTCATAGCGAGCATGATATCATTCTCCTGAAAACAGGTCGCATCCTGACGGATGACGTAAAAATCCTTGAGATAGGTTTTCGCAGGCTTTAGTTTCACCACCGCAAGAGTCGCCTCCGGGGCGGCTCCGATAAACCGGTGTTCCAAATCGGCATTTCCCGCCGCAACACTGGCGATAAATGTACCATGTCCCTCCGTGTCCATGCTGGGTACGATTTCCAGCGGATTTTCCGAGCGCAGCGCCTCATTAATCATTTCTTCTGTGTATTCGCTTCCGTAATCCAATCCGTCGGGAAGTGTGCCGTCCTGTATAGTCTGGTCCCAGATACCGGCGATTCTCGTGGAGCCGTCGATATTTCGGAAGAGAGGATTCCGGTAATCGATTCCGGTATCCAGTATGCCTACCATGACTCCATTTCCCTGAAGATTCAGGGTGGGATAACTCTGTACCACGCTGATTCCCGCATCATCCATTGCCTGTAAATCCATTAGCTGATAACAGTTTGGAATGGAATTGTAGCGATAATATTCCAAAGACACAGGCTGGGTCAGCGTCCGCTCTACGTAGACCGCCTGAAACCCAAAATCCATGGACTGGACGCATGCCATCGCCCTTTGCGCCTCCTCTGGCGTTATCTCTCTGTAAATCGGTGCGATAAAATCAATAAAATCCTCCGACATAATCATTCTTCGACAGGTTTCTCTATCCATAATAAAAACACCTCATATACTTTTTTCTAAGTATATGAGGCCTTCCATCCATTCTAGTACTCCTTCTTCATTCCCGAAAATCATTATAAGACACAACGTCTATGGCAAATCAGCGCCGGTAAGCCGCGGC
>CATLIP010000294.1 GCA_949957035.1 uncultured Lachnospiraceae bacterium | reverse complement strand
GAATTGTATTCGGAGGCAGCGCAGGCGCCATTATTTTTGGAAAAGATTTAGAGGCATGCCGTCTTGACGATGCTAATGAGGTGAATTTGAAAGAAATTGGTGGGTTTGATATATTAGATGGAGTATCACTCTTATGTCATTACACTAATCGGACTCCTGAAAAAGATGAACAAAGCAGGAACTATCTGTTGGAATTGTCGAAAAGTAGAAAGGTTGTGGCATTACCGGAGGAAGTCACACTTTTTGTGGATTCTCAAAAGGTAGAGGTAATTGGAAATAAGCCCTATTATTATTTTGAAGATGGTATAGCAGAGGCCAGAAGCTAATAAAGCAAATGATTTTGGAATAATTGACTAATTGCACATATGGAATTGAAAAAGAAAGGAAGGGTATGGTATAATTCCTAAGTAAAATATAGTTAAAGCAAGGATGGAAGTGTGACGAATATGGCAAAGCGAAGACGAAAGAAAAAGAAAAATAAGACTACGGCGGCTATCATCATTGGAGGAAGCACAGGCTTTGTAGCTTTAGCGTACATAGGGATTTCTTTATTCTTTACGAGTCATTTTATGTTTAATACGGAGATTAATGGGAATGACTTTTCCAGAAAAAGCGCATCGGAAGCAGAGCAGTTTTTTAAAGAGCAGGTAGAGGAATATACCCTGACTATAGATGATGCTAATAACGGGAAGGAGACCATCAAAAGCGGAGATATTAGTCTTGCATATAAAGAAAACTCGAAGCTGGATCAGATTTTAGAAGAGCAGAATCCATTTGCATGGCCAAAAACGATTTTTGGAGAAAACAGCCAGGAGGTTACCTTTGATTTATCCTATGACGAGGCAAAACTTAAGGAAAAGGTCAACTCCTTAGCTATCGCTCAGGCAGGGCAGACTCCGGCTCAGTCCGCTTATCCCTCCTATGACGGAAACCAGTTTGTCATAAGCCCGGAAACCTATGGAATTGCAGTGACGCCGGAGGCTTTGCAGGAGAAGGTTACTAACTGTATAAAGCAGCTTATGCCGGAGATGAATCTGGAAAAAGAGGGCTGTTATGAGAAGCCGCGATTTCTTTCAGATTCTGAGGAAGTGAAGCAGGCATGCGACAAAATGAATGAATATTGCAGTGCGAGTATCACTTACAATATGGATGTTCCTGTGGTTATCGATAAGAATGTTATTTCTGCATGGCTGTCTGTGGATGAGAATATGAATGTAGTGGTGGATGAGAATGGAATAAGAGGTTGGTTAGAGCAGTTCGGAGAACAGTATGATACAACCGGAAAAACCAGGACATTTACTACGCCCACCGGGAAGAACGCCACCGTGTCAGGGGGAACCTATGGATGGTCGATTAATGAGGATACAGAGTTTCAGACGATTCTAAACGCATTGAATAATAAGGAAGTGATTGAGAAAGAGCCGGAATATTATGTCAGCGGAGTTGCAGCGTCACATTCCATGCCGGATTGGGGAGATACCTATGCGGAGGTGGATTTGAGCGCCCAGCATATGTGGTATGTTGTGGGCGGTTCGGTAGCCCTTGAGACGGATGTGGTGACCGGGCTGCCGACTCCGGAAAGGGTTACACCGGAGGGAGTTTACAGTATTCTGGAGAAGAAGTTGGACAAGGTGTTGGTGGGGGAAAAGGACCCCGTTACCGGAGTGCCGGAGTATGAGACGCCGGTCAGTTACTGGATGCGGATTACGTGGCAGGGAGTTGGTTTTCATGATGCGACCTGGCAGAGTAACTTTGGCGGTTCTCTCAACCAGATTTCAGGTATCGGTTCCCATGGATGTGTGAATATGCCTTTAGGGAAAGCGGCAGAGTTATATAATATGATTGAAGTGGGTACTCCGGTTATTATTCACTATTAAGTATGTTCCATTGAGGCCGATATAAATATATAGATTGTATATACAGAGTTTTATACTCTAATGTGAGAAAGGAGCGGACGAATATATGGATATTGCAGGATTATCATCAGTTATGTCTATGGAAAAGCTGCAGATGAATGTAAGCTATGCTATGATGTCCAAAGTCATGGACGCTATGGAAATGTCAACCGAAGCGATGGCCGAGATGATGGACGCCGCGGCGCAGATTTCCGGCGGCGCGGCAATACCGGGGCTGGGAGAGAATATTGATATACTGGTCTAACCTGTTGTGTATCAGGACGAATTGGTCTTACAGAAAGACGAGGCAGACAAAAAAAGCGAATCTGAGGATTATGTGAATAATGTTCGGATTCGCTTTTTCTGCGCAGATCCGTGCAGAGGAAATATGTAGCTAGGATTGATACATTCTTTTTCCATAGGACACGAAATTTGTAGAAAATTGCGAACTGTTTTACTACATTCCGACAGCAAAATCTTGTACAATAGATACAGAATCATTTAAGGGGGATAAGGGAAGATGCGTGAAAAAGAATTATCAATTTGTATTGGGATTCATCATATAGCAACACTAATTGGAGTATTAGAAGGAATGTATTACCTGCTGGCAGGGAGGCAGCGGTTCTTTAGAAGCTGCGCCGTATTCCTGCTTACAGCCCTCCAGTCATGGGCAGGCTTCAAGATACTGGCAGACTTACAAAAGGGGAAGTCAAGGCTTGCCGATAGCTTCAGGAATCTGGAAAAGATAAAGAAAAGTAAGAAGCAAAGAAGAGGGATTTTGTGGGGGATGGCTTTGTCGTCGGCATTGTTCAAGGTCTTGCCGGTACGTTTGCTGGGACAATCGTAATCAATACATATTCTTGCCCTCAGGCATATTTCTCTCCTTCGCCGCATAAACTACTGTAAAATCCATGAATGGCATTTTTATGAGACCGAAAAGACAGAGACAGGAAGAAGAAAGTCATCCTTTTAGGAATAAAATCGCAGAATTGTCAGAGCTGCCTAAAGACGTTG
>CATLIP010000293.1 GCA_949957035.1 uncultured Lachnospiraceae bacterium | reverse complement strand
TATATCAAACGGCTTGCAGAAAAAAAGCTCCCAAAATTAAGTATAGAGATAACCTATTCCTCATCTAACAATGGAGACAGTAAAGGCGCTAATTTTCCGATGGACGTAGAATGTTGACGTAGCTCTAGAAGGAGTGGGAGGAAATAGCAATAGCGGTTAGATTGCCTATGAGATATGTGTCAAAAGGCTGGAGGTATCTATGGACATCACTTTAGAGAAATATATAGAAGGAGAGAAGAAACGTGAACAAAGGAAAAGAGTGAAGGGCATAAAAAGAAACGGACAACCGTTGGCAGCGATTGTCCGTTTCAAAAGTGTTTTTGTGTCAGTTCTTCATACAAGAACATTATAGCAAATCTGACACAAAACCGCAAGCGGTATTTTGGCAGGAACACCGCAAAAATAAAGGGTTTTCGGAGGTTTTCCGGCCTTGTAATGGATAGTAACAAGTCTACGAAAATCTAAATAAAGGCAGCAGGAGGTACGGTGTCAGATGAAGCAGAAAGGACAGGCAGTACATAAAAGGAATAAGAAGAGGGGAAAGGGGTTCATCCCCTATAACTATGAGGCGGCATATAGTAAACAGTTGGAGAACCTGCATGAATGGGTTGTCGAAAATATGTTCTCATACAGGAAGAAAGCGGTATATGCACTCAAAGAGATTAAAGCAGGGGAGCAGTTTGAGGTAGAGATATATCCACAGTTTAAAAGCATGGATGAAGTGCCGCAGGAAGGCAGGGACATCAAGAAAGACAACTCCAGGGCGCAGAGGAATCTGAATGATAAGAATGCTAGGAAATATGTTGAGAGGCTCATAAACCGTAATTTCACCGATGCGGATATCTGGATAACGCTTACCTTCGATAATGCGCATCTGCCACCGGACGGAGACATTGACGAAGCAATACGGATTATAAGAAATTATTTCAAAAGGATTAATTACCGTAGACGCAAACTCGGGCTTGGAAATGCAAAGTATGTATATGTGATAGAGTATAACCCTCATGCGGAAATCCGCTGGCATTACCACATCGTTATGGATGGCGCGATGGATATGGATACGGTAGAAAAATGTTGGAAACAGGGCAGCAGGAACGAAGTAAGGAGGCTCAGAAAAGACGAGAACGGGCTTTCCGGGCTGGCTAATTATATCGTGAAGGAAAAATACAGGATTAAGTCGGAAAAGCGGTGGAACTCTTCGAAAGGATTGATAGACCCGGATATTCGCGTCGTTCACTCCAAGCAGCCGGAAAAAGGCAAAGGGAACTATAAAAAGATTGAAAAATTTGTAAAGGATATGGTGAGGAACCAAGACAGCATAGAAGAGCAGATGAAAAAGTGGTATCCGGACTATGATTTCACCAATGCAGCAGTTTATTACAACGATTTCAACGGGATGTTTTACATACATGCAAGAATGAGGAAAAGGAGGTCGCAGGAGCATGACGAGAAGACGGAGAAAAAGGCATGGAGAAGAAAAGATTGAGGAAGGTGCCGACGGGATTATTGGGCGTTTAACGTGGATGCTTAAGGTTAGGGACTGTCGTCATATATGCTTGTTTTGTGAGCATTACAGAAGGTGCAGGGAAGAAGGAATCGCAGGGAAGGAGGAAGAGGGCAGATGAATATGAGATACGCAAGGAGAAGCGAAGACACGGAGCAGATTAACGTTATCCAGTGGGCGGAGTGGAATACCGGGAAATATCCGGAATTGAAATGGCTTCACCATTGTCCGAACGGCGGCAGCAGGAATAAACAGGAGGCAGTAAAACTTAAGCAAATGGGAGTTAAGGCAGGCGTATCCGATTTGTGTCTGCCATATCCGAAAGGGATTTATTGCGGAATGTACATCGAAATGAAGTACGGGAACAATCGGAGGCAGGAATCACAGAAAGAATTTCTTGCTGATATGGCGTCAGCCGGTCATTTTGTCGTGACATGTTATTCAGCAGAGGAGGCAATCAGAGCGATTGAGGAATATTGTAAGCTGCCGGAGGACCTGAGGGGAGAGGAGTTCAAAGAAGTGTGTGTGATGGCAGGAATCATGGTTAAAGGCGGTTGTATGAGTTTTGAGAACAATAGTATCCTCAAAGATGGCAAGGTGAAGGGAGGCGGTAAATAATGCCGCTGCAGGAATTTGTTCAATTCATGGAAAATTCAGACCAGATAAGAGTTATCAAGGATGGAAAAGATATCTTTACCGGGTGGCTTGCAATGTTGACGATGCATAATGCATTATACGCGGATATCAAGAAAGACGCAGTTAAGAAATTTCGGGCGAATATAGAGATTAGACATAAACGATGGAAAGAACTGGGGCTTGGATAGTGAATGTACTCGAAAGTTATCCAACAAGGAGAAGGATTAAAATGTTTGAAAAGAGTAAATACGGCCATACAAGCGGCAAGCAGCAGATTAGAGTACCTAATGTGAGGGCGGGAAATATGAACAGGTACATATATTCAGGAACAAAGAGAAAACACAAGTTCATTAAAAACGGAAAATAATAGAAAGGAGCCAAGCCTCCGGCCGGGGTGACGTGTACACGGGCTTCTTGAGATTATGCAATTTGATTTGTTTTATGAGGATGATAGTGGAGGTATTGGATGGTAGATGCGGAGGAAACAAAGAGACAGAAAGCGAAACAGCTTAGATATAAAAAGCCGATAGTTAAAGATCTGAATTTATGGAATATCCAAGAAGAATTAGGCGATATCCAAGAAGAATGCGAAAATGTACACTGGTATTTTGATACAGACGAAGATACGCTTATCAACGCTTTGGATGGAAATGAAGACGAAGCCTATGAATTTAAAATGATGTTTGGAGATTTGTGTGCTGAGTGTGACCAGTTGCGGTAGGATTTAAAAGAAGAATGGGTGCCGGGATGTTTTGACAGATTTTTTGTAGCTCTTGGAGCTGGTGAAGATTAT
>CATLIP010000292.1 GCA_949957035.1 uncultured Lachnospiraceae bacterium | reverse complement strand
CTCTTTGTAAGGTATTCTTCTATTGAGATTACTTCTGTATGGTTCGATTCTTTTTTCTGCTGCATTGTAATACCTCCTATCCTATTCATACCAAAAGGACTGCCTAATCCCTCATTATTATTATATGGATATACCCCACAAAATATGACAGATATTTCAAATCCTTTTGGTTTCTGAAGCTATAAACAGGATAACAGGTAAATATGTCCATGTTATGGCAAAATTCTAAAAGAAAGGTTAGTTATTTCTTAAGTAAATAGAAATAATCTTAATATCCTATGACTCAAAGAAGACCTGATGCCATACCAAAAATGCATACACAGTCCATATCTTTCTGCTGTTATCTTCCTTCCCCGCCTTATGCTCCTCAAGAAGCCTTACAAGTCTCTTGGTGTGGAAATACTTAGCCGCCGTCTCCCCGGTAAACGCCGTCTTAATCTGCTGATACCAGTCTTCCTCCTTAAACCAGTTGCGTATCGGAATCGGGAAACCAAGCTTCTTCTTTTTCGCCACCTGCTCCGGCAGATACTCATCCGCCGCCTTCCGCAGCACATATTTCGTCGTGTACTTCTTCGTTTTCAGGGAATGGGGAATCCTGCGCGCCACCTCGAACACATCCTTGTCAAGGAAGGGCACCCGCACCTCAAGGGAATGGGCCATACTCATCTTGTCTGCCTTAAGCAAAATATCTCCCGGAAGCCAGTACACCAAATCCAACGCCTGCATCTGATCAGAATCCGGCAATTTCTTAAGCTTATCATACTCCTTCTTAAGCAAATCCTTCGGTATCGGCCCCCTGTTCTTTCTCTTTAAAAGCCGGGCCCTTTCATCCGCCGTGAAAATATAAGCATTTCCTATATACCGCTCATTCAGGGGACTTGCCGCGCGAATCAGGTAGCTTCTCCCCTTCATATGCTTTGGAAGGCGTTCTGCTAAGCTTGCGGCCTTCTTTCTTACCCCCATCGGAATCCAGCGGCTCCATCTTAAAGCCTTCGGCTCCAGATAAATGTTATAACCGCCGAAAATCTCATCTGCGCCTTCTCCCGAAAGCACTACCTTCACCTTCTTTGACGCCTCCTGAGCAAGGAAATATAAAGCTACGGCAGATGCGTCTGCCAGAGGCTCGTCCATGTGGTACATAACCTTAGGGATTGCCTCCTTGAACTCTTCCTTGGAAATATATTTACACTGATTCTCAATGCCAATTCTCCCTGACAGCTCCTTCGCATAGGTAATCTCATTGTATTTATCTCCCTCATGGGCGAATCCTACGGTAAATGTCCGGTTGCACTTAGACAGTGCGGCAATCAGGCTTGAATCCACACCGCTTGAGAGGAAACTGCCTACCTCCACGTCACTGATAAGATGCCTTTGAACCGACCTGTTCATGACTTTCTTCGTCTCCGCAATCATTGCCCTCTCGCTCTCCTTAGCGCCCGGATCCAAAGTAGGTTCAAAATAACGCCCCACCTTTAACTCATTGTTCTCAAAGGTCAGATAATGCCCCGGAAGCAGCTTATAAATTCCCTTAAAAAACGTCTCCGGAAGGGCCGAATACTGGAAGGAAAGATACTGCTCCAAGGCTTCCTCGTTCACCTTCTTGTGATACCCCGGATATTCCAGAATACATTTAATCTCCGAGGCAAATACCAGCGTCTTATCCACCACAGCATAATAAAACGGCTTAATCCCGAAATAATCCCTTGCCGCAAACAGCGCTTTCTTTTTATCATCCCAGATTGCAAAGCCAAACATTCCTCTCAATTTCCCGAGAAGCTCCTGCCCGTATTCCTCATAACCATGGAGAAGAACTTCCGAATCCGACGAATTTTTGAACTCATGCCCCTTCTGCTTTAATACATTTCTAAGTGTCTGATAGTTATAGATCTCCCCGTTGAACACCAACGCCATGCTGCCATCCTCATTGAGCATAGGCTGCATCCCTGTATCCAAATCGATAATACTAAGCCTGCGGAACCCTAACAGTGCGCCTTCTGAGACATAGTTATCCCCTCCGTCCGGTCCGCGGTGCTCCATCACCTTCATCATTCTGGCAAGTACATGCTCCTTCTCTTTCGTCTCTCCAATAATTCCACAAATTCCACACATATTTTACGCCCTTCTTCCGCCTAAATTATTGAAACTGTAAATCCCCCCGCCTCATTGCGGAAAACAGACCTACAGTTCCTTTGAAATCTATTTACCTAATTGACTGCTGCGATAGATAATATCCTCTCTGCCAGGTCCGTTTGACACCATCGTAATCGGATATCCAATCTGCTCTTCCACAAACTCAATATATTTGCGGCAATTCTCAGGCAGCTCTTCATAGTTCTTAATGCCCCTGATATCACATTTCCACCCCGGCAGCTTTTTAATCACCGGTTTCGACTTGTTAAGCAGATGGGTGGTCGGAAATTCTGTTGTCACTTCCCCATCAATCTCATAGCCGACGCATACCGGGATCTCGTCCAGATAGCCCAGCACATCCAGTACCGTAAATGCCACGTCTGTCGTTCCCTGCATCCTGCATCCATATTTGGATGCAACACAGTCGAACCATCCCACTCTCCTTGGACGTCCTGTGGTAGCTCCAAACTCTCCGCCGTCTCCTCCCCGGTTCCTAAGCTCGTCGGCCTCATCCCCGAAAATCTCACTGACAAAGGCGCCTGTCCCTACAGCGCTTGAATACGCCTTGCATACGGTGATAATCTGCTTAATCTCGTAGGGCGGAATTCCCGCGCCGATAGCGCCATAGGCCGCCAAGGTGGACGAGGACGTCACCATTGGGTAGATGCCGTGATCCGGGTCCTTCAGAGATCCCAGCTGTCCCTCCAGCAGAATCTCTCTGCCCTCTTTGAGGGCATTGTACAGATAAAGAGCAGTGTCGCACACGTAAGGCTCAATCATCCTTTTATACTCCTGAAGCTCTGCATACAGCT
>CATLIP010000291.1 GCA_949957035.1 uncultured Lachnospiraceae bacterium | reverse complement strand
TGGTGGATGGCCAACAGGGACATGGGGGTTCCGGATTTCATTGATTTTCTCATATGGACGGCTGTATTTACCGTTACATTTTGGGCGGCAGCATGCGTAAGGCAGGTGTATACATTGGGAGCGTTCACATATTTCAAAGAGAGGACACTGTGTGTCAAATACTGGAAGTATATCCGTAAGGGGTGGAGATATAGCGCCGGGAAGGTGAAGGGGTGGATTCATCAGTGTTATTGTTTTATCGACCGGATTGATCTAAGTGAGAGCAATAACTGGGCTATTTTTAAGATTGTGGCGGTCAATTTTATTGTACTGGCTTTTATCTGTACCATGTGGACCGGAAGGATTTTCCTGCTGGCGGTCTATTCCTTCCTTCTGTTCTATCTGCTTAGGAAGTATTTTATTGAGCTTAGGGAGAAGTACAGGGTCTTGCTGAAAGCGACCGGGGAGATTGCAAAAGGGAACTTAGATGTGGAGATTACGGAGGACTTAGGGATATTCAGCCCATTCAAGCAGGAAATCCAGAAGATCCAGACGGGGTTCAAGAAGGCTGTGGACGAGGAGGTCAAGAGCCAGCGCATGAAGACAGAGCTGATTACCAATGTCTCCCATGACTTGAAGACTCCTCTGACGGCAATCATTACGTACGTAAATCTGCTGAAGGATGAGAAAGATGATGAGAAGTGCAAGAATTATATTGAGGTGCTTGAACGTAAATCCCTGCGGCTTAAAGTCCTGATTGAGGATTTGTTCGAGGTCAGCAAGGCCAGCAGCCGGAACGTGACGTTGAATATTGTGGATGTAGACGTGGTGAATCTGTTCAAACAGGTGAAGCTGGAGCTGGAGGATAAGATTGCAGGGGCGGATCTGGATTTTCGGTGCAGTTATCCCGAGGAGAAGGTGACAGCGCTTCTTGACAGCCAGAAGACGTACCGGGTATTCGAGAATCTTCTTGTGAATATTATTAAGTATGCCATGCCTCATACCCGGGTCTATATTGAGATTGTGCGGGAAGGGGAAGAGATCATTGTCCGGATGAAGAATGTGTCGGCGGCGGAGCTTGATTTTAACACAGAGGAGATTACGGAGCGGTTCGTGCGTGGGGATGCTTCAAGGAATACGGAAGGCTCCGGGCTTGGGCTTGCCATTGTGAAGAGCTTCGTGGAACTGCAGAAAGGGAAGTTCAAGATCGAGACGGAGGCAGATTTGTTCAAGGTGGAAGTGAGGTTCTAAAAATAAGGGATGCGGCAGATGTGAGTCTGAGGCGTCCCTTATTTTAGCCATTCCTGATTTGGTTTATTCTTTGAATTTGTCGATATCTGCCAGATTGACACCTGCAACAGTGAGAATAGCAATGGCAGTCTTTGTAATTTCCAATCCATTAGGCATCGTATCACCTCCTAAGAATCTGTATGTGTAATAGAAAATTCAAGCTGTAAAGAAAGAACTGTCTATAGTATACTTAGAAATATGAAAAATAGCAATAATAAGTCTGTATACAAAAGTAATTTTATGCTACAATCAAAAGAAAGAAAGGATGTGACCGTATGGGACTGGCAGAGACGGAGAGAAGGAAAGATGAAAAAATTAACGGAGTGATTTATGACATGTCGCCTGCGCCGGGATATCGGCATGGAATTATCAACAGCAATATTCATACAATAATTAAGCAGGGGTTAAAAGACAGTATCTGTCTTGTGACGATTGAGAATCTGGATTTTAGATATCATCCTGAGGTAAATGATGATTATGTATGCCCGGATATCATGTTAATCTGCGACCGGAAGCATCTAAAGGGAGGGACTTACAGCGGAGTGCCGAAGTTTATCGCAGAGACCTTGAGCCACTCAACCGCGAAGAGGGATAAGACGGAGAAGAAGGATATCTATGAGAAAGCCGGTGTGGAAGAATACTGGATTATTTCGCCCCAGGGGAAATCCGTTGACATCTACTATCTGGAAGAAGAAAAATATTGCTTAATGAACAGTTATATGCTGGAGGAGGATCAAGAAGACGAGGATTATAATGCTCAGACGGAGATTAGCCTGAGGGCGTTCCCCCATATTAAAATGACCTTGGCGGAAATCTTTGAAGGTGTTGACCTGTAAGAATCTGATTGACAAATTCTCTGTTTTCGCATATGATATAACGTACATGGAATACATGAAAAAGACATAGAACGGAAAGAGTAGCAGATTGTGAATCCAAAAGAGAGAAGCTGCCATCGGCTGAAAGCAGCTTTGGAAAGATGGTCTGTGAAGTGCATCCGGGAGTCGGTTCGGTGAAAGGAAGCAAAAAGAGTTCGGTAGCCGGGTACGGGATTACACACGTTACGTGTAAGTGAGTGGAGAACATATTCAATAACTGTTCTCTATGAGAGTGGAACCGCGGAGTAATGCTTCGTCTCTTGATGTTGATTGGGAGACGGAGTTTTTTTATGCGCAGACCCGTGCAGAGAAAATATGCCGCTTAAGCCACAGGCCGCGCGGCGAGTAGGGGAAGATGGCTCTTCCTTACTCGATTTTTTCTGATATACCGGGAAATGTCTCATGATTTGGTGTATAAATTTTGTATCATGGAAGGAGTGGCAGGTCTATATGGGAATACTGTCATATATCAGGCAGGAAATCCAGGTGGTGCGGGAGAGGGACCCGGCGATTAAGTCCAATCTGGAGGTTTTCCTGTATCCCAGTTTCAAGGCGATTTTGCATTACCGTCTGGCTCATAAATTATACCTGAAAAAGCATTATTTCCTTGCGCGCTGGATTTCTCAGCGGACGGTAAGAAAAACAGGGATAGAAATCCATCCCGGCGCAACCATCGGGAAGGGGCTGTTCATCGACCATGGAAGCGGCGTGATTATCGGGGAGACAGCAGAGCTTGGCGACAATGTGACGCTGTATCAAGGGGTGACTTTAGGCGGTACAGGAAAAGAGAAGGGAAAACGGCATCCTACCCTTGGGGATAATGTGATGGTGAGCGCCGGGGCGAA
>CATLIP010000290.1 GCA_949957035.1 uncultured Lachnospiraceae bacterium | reverse complement strand
TGTTTCGTTCATAACAATGGAATCACGCACCACAGTGCCTTCCCCGATTGTCACGCCACAGCCGATAACCGAATTATAAACCTGGCCATAAATCTCAGACCCTTCGCCGATAATGCTTCTTTCCACAACGCTTTCTGAAGACAGGTATTGGGGCGGTAATATCTCGCTTCTTGTATAAATCTTCCAGTATTCTTCATACAAATTAAATTCCGGAACAATATCAATCAGCTCCATATTGGCTTCCCAATAAGAGTGCAGCGTTCCTACATCTTTCCAATAACCATTAAACTCATAGGCATAAAGAGGTGCACCTTTTGCATGGCAGTACGGAATAACATGCTTACCAAAATCCAGTCCCGGTTGTTCGGCATTCCTAAGCAGCGCTTCCTTGAGCGTCTTCCAATTAAAGATATAGATACCCATAGACGCCAGATTGCTGCGCGGATTCTCCGGCTTCTCTTCAAAGTCTACAATCTTGCGCTCCTTATCCGTAATCATAATACCGAAACGCTTCGCCTCTTCCATCGGTACAGGCATGACTGCGATGGTTACTTCCGCCCCGTTCTGCTTATGGAAATCAAGCATCACTTCATAGTCCATCTTATAAATGTGGTCACCCGATAAGATTAAGACATACTCAGGATTGAAGCTTTCCATATAATCCATATTCTGGTAAATCGCGTTGGCAGTGCCTGTATACCATTCGCTGTTCGCGCTCTTCTCGTAAGGAGGCAGTACCGTTACGCCGCCGATATTCCTGTCAAGGTCCCACGGAATACCGATTCCGATATGCGTATTCAGCCTGAGGGGCTGATACTGGGTCAGGACACCTACGGTGTCAACACCCGAGTTGATGCAGTTACTGAGCGGGAAGTCGATGATTCTGTATTTACTGCCAAAGGCTACTGCAGGCTTTGCAACCTTCGACGTAAACACACCTAATCTGCTTCCCTGACCGCCAGCCAAGAGCATGGCAATCATTTCTTTTTTAACCATCATATCACCTCTTGTTTCCTATATTTTCTTTAATATGTATATATTAAAATTTTGTACTAAAAATTTACATGAGTGCATATAGACACAAAACCGGTGCTCATTGCTATGTCGACAGGCAGACATGCCAATTCTTTTCGTTCATTATATCACAGTCTGACAGGAAAGTGAATATTATTTACAAATTTATTCATGGCCGCTTCCACTTTCTATGTCGATAATATATAATATTTTTAAATCCGTTTTAATTTCTTTGTTAATTTTTTACATAATCATTTTACAGTTTGTAATCCATCACGTCCCGATAATATAAATTATATCTAAAATGCAGTTTTTTTCATATAGAAAAGTAATTTTCTTAATTTTTGCAAATCTTAAAATCCCCCGATTCCTATTGGTTTTTTTTCATGAAATGAGTATAATACTAATAAAAATGAAACGTAGGGAGATATCCATGTATCATATCAATTTTCATAACCCAAGTCATATATATTTTATTGGAATCGGCGGTATCAGCATGAGCGGACTGGCTGAAATTCTTCTGTCCGAAGGATTCCGCGTATCCGGTTCGGACAGGGCGGCTTCCCCTCTTACCGAGAAACTTAAAGAGCTGGGCGCCACAATCTATTATGGGCAGCGGGAAGAAAATCTCACTTCCGATATTGACCTTGTGGTGTACACCAGTGCAATCAAAGCGGATAACCCCGAGATGGCAGCCACCAGGAAGCTGTCCATCCCCGCCTTAAGCAGGGCGCAGCTCCTTGGACAGATGATGCACAACTATAAAACTCCCATTGCCATAAGCGGTACCCATGGCAAGACCACCACCACTTCCATGGTTTCCCAGATTCTTCTGGAAAACGGTGACGACCCTACCTTATCCATCGGCGGTATCTATAAACCAATCGGCGGCAATATACGCGTCGGCTCCTCGGAGCATTTCGTCACCGAAGCATGTGAGTACACCAACAGTTTCCTGCATTTCTTCCCGAAGATTGGGATTATTCTGAATATTGACGCGGATCATCTGGATTTCTTTAAAGACCTTGACGATATCCGCTGTTCCTTCCACAAATTCGCAGGACTCCTGCCACAAGACGGGACTCTAATCATCAACGGAGAGATTCCGAACCTTTCTGAAATTACAGAAGGGCTTAAGTGCCGGATCATTACCTATGGAAATGACCCTTCCTTTGATTACAGCGCTGCCAGGATTTCTCATGACGAACTTGGCGAGGCTTCCTTTGACCTTGTAAGGCACGGCGAGGTGATTGACAGAATTTCCCTGTCCGTCAGCGGCGACCACAATGTCTCTAATGCGCTGGCATCCCTGGCAGCAGCAGAGCTTCTCAATGTCTCTCTTGAGGCGGCGAAAAAGGGGCTGAAGGAATTCCATGGAACCAACCGCCGTTTTGAATACAAGGGCGAGGTACAAGGAATCACAGTCATTGATGATTATGCCCACCATCCCACGGAGATTAATGCGTCCCTGGCGGCGGCGCGCAGCTATCCCCACCGAGAGATCTGGTGCGTCTTCCAGCCCCACACCTATACCAGAACCAAGCTGCTCTTCTCTGAGTTTGTTGATGCTCTGGCGAATACTGACCATATTATTCTGGCGGAGATCTACGCGGCACGGGAGACGGATACATTGGGAATTTCCTCCAAGGATATTGCTGACGCACTGAAAAGAAGGGGCTGTGACGTATATTATTTCCCCACCTTTACAGAAATTCAAGATTTCTGTTTAGACAGATGCCAAAAGGGGGACTTGTTGATAACTATGGGCGCCGGAGACGTTGTAAACATTGGGGAAGCTCTCTTAAAACCTTAGTTATCCACATTTTCCACAGATTTTTATCCACAAAAAAGCTTGTTTTTCACGCAAAAACTTCTTTTTTGACCGGCCTTCTGGTGCTATAATATCTCTACGAGAGGTACGATTTACCAAATAAGTTACGAACTGACAAAAGGAGGTCCGGCGAAGAATTATGACGAAAT
>CATLIP010000289.1 GCA_949957035.1 uncultured Lachnospiraceae bacterium | reverse complement strand
AGAAGGGGCAGTTCATTGCAGTCTGCCGTTGGCAGAAGGAGGAATATCGGATTGTGAAGATGTTCTATATAAGCGGAGAATAACAGCAGTGGTAGAGTAAAGAGGAACAGATATGCAATACATCAACAGACTGTCTGACTATGAGAGCAGGTCCGAGGCGGCAGTGACTTTTGGCAAATTTGACGGCCTGCACACAGGGCATCAGAAATTGGTGGAGCAGGTCCAAAGACTGGGGAAGGATCAGGGGCTTGCCAGTATCGTGTGTGCATTCGACATGCAGCCCTTATGGAAGCGTACCCAAAAGACGCCGCAGATGCTGATGACAGGAAAAGAGAGACTAAGACAGCTTTCGGGAAAAGTGGATGTTCTGATGGAATGTCCCTTTACCCTTGAGTTCAGCCGGATTCATGCGGAAGAATTTATTCGGGACATTGTGTGCCGCAGGCTTCATGCTAAGTTTGTGGTGGTTGGAACGGATTTTCAGTTTGGGTATGAAAAGCAGGGGGATATCCATGTACTTTTGCAGTTTGCGAAGACCTATGGATATGAGCTGATTGTGATAGAGAAAGAGCGGTATGAGGACCGTGTTATCAGCAGTACCTATATCAAGGAGCTTCTAAGGGGGGGAGAGCTTCCTCTTGCCAATCAGCTCCTGGGATATTCGTACGGAATCACCGGGCAGGTGGAACACGGGAAAAAGCTTGGGAGAACATTGGGATTTCCAACTCTTAATGTGGCGTGGCCGGAATATAAGCTCGTGCCGCCCCGGGGAGTTTATTTAAGCAATATACAGGTGGACGGGCAATGGTTTCACGGGATATCCAATATAGGCGTGAAGCCCACTGTAAGTAAAGAGGAAAGGGTATTGATAGAAAGTTTTCTGTTTGGTTACGACGGGGATGCCTATGGGAAGGAAGTGACCATAAAGCTCCTTGCATTTCGCAGGCCAGAGCGTGTATTTGGAAGCGTTTTGGAGCTGAAAGCGTGCATTGACAGGGATATTGAATACGGAAAACATTTCTTTGCGAATGTAGAGTAAAGGAGAATACGAATGAGGATCACGACAATTTTTATGCTGCTCGGAGGACTGGGATTCTTCCTGTACGGGATGAAGATGATGAGTGAAGGACTCGAGAAGGCAGCCGGGGCGAAGATGCGCAGTATATTGGAATTTTTTACCAAGAACCGATTCATCGGAATGATTGTAGGAATTGTATTTACTGCGATTATTCAGTCGTCCAATGCTACTACGGTCATGGTTGTCAGCTTTGTTAATTCTGGACTAATGAACCTGATGCAGGCGTCAGGGGTTATCTTAGGAGCCAATATCGGTACGACCATTACGGGGCAGTTGATTGCATTTAACCTGTCGGATATCGCGCCGCTGATTGTAATCATCGGTGTTGTTATGGTTATGTTCTTTAAAAAGCAAAGCATCAAGAAAATCGGAGAGGTTATCTTAGGCTTTGGTATCCTGTTTATGGGACTTAGTATTATGGGAGACAGTATGGAAGCGGTCAAGGATTCCCCAAGGATGATCGATTTTCTTGCGTCACTGACCAATCCCTTTGCGGCGATTCTGACAGGGTTTGCGATCACGGCGGTGCTGCAAAGCTCCTCTGCCACTGTGGGTATCATCCTGTTGATGGTGTCTCAGAATCTTCTGGAATTTACAATCTGTCCCTTCATGATACTGGGCTGTAATATCGGCTCCTGCGTGTCTGCGTTGGTGGCGAGTTTAAGCGGCAAGAAGGACGCAAAGCGGGCGGCGCTGATTCATCTGCTGTTCAACGTGATTGGGTCTGCAGTGATGTTTTTAATCCTGCTTCTTGCCATTGAACCGTTTACGGATATGATGCTCTATATTTCCGGCGGCAGCCTGGCAAGGGCGGTAGCGAATGTACATACGCTGATGAAGGTATTTGAAGTGGCAATGCTGTTCCCGTTCATGGGATGGATTGTAAAAGCGACCTACAAACTCGTGCCGGGTGAGGATGTGACGGCGGAAGACGAGTATGAACTGCCCTTTATCGGGACAGGAAAAATTCTGTCTACAACTACGGCCGTAGTAAATGGAATCGCTGAAATCGAGCATATGGGACAGGTGGCCACGGAAAACCTGCGGGTCGCAATGGATGTGCTGTGTAATCCTGACGAAGAGAAGATTAACGAGGTCTACCAGAGGGAGAAATATATTGATTTCATGAACAGCAGGATTACGGACTATCTGGTGCGGGCAAATGAGCTTGTGCTGCCTATTGCGGACGAGAGGCTGATTGGCGGGCTGTTTCATGTGGTCAATGATATCGAGCGCATCGGGGACCATGCGGAGAACTTTGCGGACTCGGCAAAGACGCGGCTTGAGTGGGGAATTGATTTCAGTGACAAGGCGAAACGGCAGCTTTTGGAGATGAACGAGAAGGCTGTCAAGATTCTGGAGTATTCCCTGGAGATGTTCAAGAACCGGAACTATAAGCATATGGCGGAGATTCTGCGCCTGGAGGACGAGATTGACGAGCTGGAGAAGAAGCTGCAAAATTCCCATGTAAAACGCTTAACCAAGAATAAATGTACCCCGAAAGCGGGAATGATGTTCTCGGATACGGTTTCGGGTCTGGAGCGTGTAGGAGACCATGCCACGAACAGTGCATTTGCCATTCTGGAGCCTGCGGATTCCGTGGCAGATGATGACGATGACGAATAAGTACTGCGAATAAAATAATTCTTTACATGGAGCATGCTCTGTGCTATACTTGACAAGTATGAAAGCCGATGTTCGGTAAATGGAAACTCCAACCCTTACTTAATATCCGGCGTTTATTGAATTTAGAAGGAGGATAAGAACATGATTTCCAAAGAGAGGAAAGAACAGATTGTAGCAGACTATGGAAGGACACAGGGCGATACCGGTTCACCGGAGGTACAGATTGCAATCCTGACGGCAAGGATTAACGACCTGACCGAGCATTTTAAGAACAATCCGAAAGATCATCATTCAAGAAGAGGTCTT
>CATLIP010000288.1 GCA_949957035.1 uncultured Lachnospiraceae bacterium | reverse complement strand
CGCCGTCATGGGACCGGAAGCGACTCCGCCAGAGTCGAACGCAATGGCGGTAAATATCTTTGGCACGAAAAAAGACAGGCAGATTGCAATGATGTATCCCGGAAGGATGAACCAGAAAATGGAGATTCCGGTCAGTACCCTTGTCATGGCAAGGCCGATGGAAACAGCAACGCCAAGGGACAGGCTGATTCCCATGGAATTACCCGAGATGGCGCCGGAAGTGATTTCTTCCACCTGTTCCATCAGTACATAGACGGCAGGCTCTGCCTTTACGATGAAATATCCGATAATCATGCCGATGGGAATGAGAATCCAGCGGTAAGGGAGGGCGGCAATGGTCTGTCCCAGATGGTTCCCGGCAGGCATGAAGCCTACGTTAACCCCTGTCAGAAACAACACCAGCCCGATATAAGTATAGGCAACGCCGATTATAATTTTCAAGATGGTTTTCTTCTTCAGTTTCAGAGAGACAATCTGGAAGACGGCAAAAAATACGGCAATCGGAAGCAGTGATACAAGAATTTCTTTCATGTATTCCGGAAATCCTTTGGCAAAATGCTGCCACAGTTCCACCGAATCATGAAGTTCGGGAAGCTTCTTGGGCGTGTATAGGGCATCTTCCGGATGGTAGATAAGCCCGAGCAGCAGTACGGCAAGAATCGGCCCAATGGAACAGAGGGCCACAAGCCCGAAACTGTCGTCCTCCGCATGCTTGTCACTTCGGACTGCAGCGAAGCCCACGCCCATGGACATGATGAAGGGAACCGTCATCGGACCGGTCGTAACGCCTCCCGAATCGAAGGCAACGGCCAGAAAGTCTTTCGGAACAAAGAATGACAGTACAAATACAATGATGTAGCATAGAATCAGCAGGGAGGGCAGGGAGCGTGAAAAAAGCATACGCATCATGGCAACCACCAGAAAAAAACCCACGCCGAAGGCAACGGCCAGAATCAGCACTATATTGGGGATGGAGGGAACCTGTTCTGCCAACACCTGAAGGTCCGGTTCCGATATTGTAATGATGAATCCCAGAATAAAGCACAGGAAGAATACAATCCAGAATCTTTGTGAATTAGCCATCTTCGTACCTACCTTTTCTCCCATAGGAGTCATGGCAAGCTCTGCCCCAAGGGTAAAGAGCATCATGCCGACGACCAAAAGGACGGCTCCGAACAGGAACAAAAGCAGGATACTAGGCGGAACGGGCGCAATGGTAAAACTTAAGAGAAGTACCAGCCCAATAATGGGCAGTACGGCTTTCAATGCTTCTTCTAATTTTTCAGCGAGTTTTGTCTGGTAGAATTCCATGAAACGAATGATCCTTTCTAAAAGAAACCTGTTTGTAGATATATTCACTTTAACATAATTTCAGAAAGGACCGCAACCAATTCATTTCTTTTTAACAGGTTCTTAACGTTAATTATTTACAGTTTCCAAATCATTCGTTATAATGTTAGGGAACAATAAAGGCCGGACTCTCGGAGATATTCCATAATGGTTCCGGTCATGGATGGAGGAAGAGAAGAATGTATATCAGTGAAATCAGGACATCGGCGCCTTTAGACGACAGAGCGCCCTTAGAGAGAAAGATGTATGACACATTGGATAAATTAAAGATACCCTACGAGCAGGTCGACAACGACCCGGCGGCGTCCATGGAAGAGTGCGCTGCTATCGATGTTGCAATCGGAACGGAAATCCGCAAGAATGTTTTTCTTTGTAACCAGAAGAAAACCACCTTCTTTCTGCTGGTGATGCCGGCGAACAAGGCTTTTGATACAGCCGCTTTCAGCAAGAAGTTGGGGGTGTCCCATATGTCTTTTGCCCCGCCTGAAAAGATGATGGAGCATTTGGGGACTACGCCGGGGTCTGCCAGCGTAGCCGGGCTTCTGACGGATGAGGACGACTATGTACAGGTGATTGTGGATAAAGAGGTGGCACAAGCAGAGTGGTTTGGATGTAATCCGGGGATTAATACCAGCCATCTGAAGTTTAAGACGAAGGATTTGCTGAATAAGTTCTTGCCTGCGATACATCATAGAGCGAGGATTGTGGAGCTTTAGGGGCGAGCGTGTATTGGCGGAAGTTTTAGGTCAGACAGGAAAGGGGGAGCGGTGTAATGAAGCGTGTTTTTTTTGAGCAGCTTTCAGACATTTTAGATGAGAGGAAAAAGTCCGGCGGGCTTTTTTTACGGGAGGTTTTGTTTCAGGATATGGATCTTACGGGAGTGGATTTTTCGGGGATTGATTTTACGCTTAGCTCTTTTGAGAATGTAAGACTTGACAATGCAGATTTTACCGGGGCTGTCGTTGAGAATGTGCTTTTGGACGGCTGCTCTTTGAGAGGAGCCGTTTTTAAGGATGCGAATTTGAAGACGGCTTCTATGCGGTATTGCGATATGACGGGGTGCGATATTCGGGGCGCCAATCTTTTTGGCGCGGTTTTGGAATTTGCCAAGCTTGACGGGGTTATTTCGGATGAAGGTACACAGTGGTTTCGGATGCACTGTCCTGAAAAGGGAGCGATACTTGGGTATAAGAAATGTGTGAATGACCGACTGGTGCAGCTTTTGATTCCTGCGGATGCAAAACGGACCTCGGCAACACGGCCGTCCTGCCGGTGCAGCAAGGCGAAGGTGCTGACCATTAAGAGCTTTGATTCGACGGAGGAATTTGACGAGGCATGGTCTCTGGTGGATGAGAATTTTGTCTACCGTAAAGGAGAGTGGGTGGAGGTTTTGGATTTCAATGAGGACCGGTGGATGGATTCTACCACAGGGATTCATTTTTGGATGTCCAGGGAAGAGGCGATTGGCTATTGATTAGGAGGAGAATAGATGAAGACGGCAGAAGATTTGAGACAATTATTAGAGAGGATTGACCACAGAGGATATCCGGCATATAAGGATACGAAGGGGGTTTATCAGTTCCAGAGATATGTATTGTCTATCGACCATGTACAGGGGGATCCTTTTGCGGCGCCCTCCAAATTAAGCCTGCGGGTTCCCGGACGGGCGGCAGGCTTCCTTAAGGAATTGTTTGAC
>CATLIP010000287.1 GCA_949957035.1 uncultured Lachnospiraceae bacterium | reverse complement strand
CCGTCCAGCCCCGTTACATACTTCTGAGAAATCATGATGTAGTTTGTATAGGTAAGCGGGTATTCCCAGTATTCCTCATTGGCCTTCGTCTGTAATTCTTTCGCGGCCTCCTTCGCCTCGTCCTCGGAAACTGCGGAATTAACCTTAATCGCCAGTTCCTTGATTTCGTCGCTCCATCCCCACGCATCGCTGCTATTGTTGAGATAGGTATAAGATTGTCCCAGATGCGGGCCTCGCTCGGAATCCCATCCGTTCGTTCCCAAATCCCATGTATTTTCCTGGCCGCTCTTATAAAGCATTGCAAAGAATCTCTGGAAAAACGCGGAGGATTCCACACCCTCTACATTGACCTGAACGCCAATCGCCGCAAGCTGCTGCTGGATAACAACGGCAACCTCTTCCATGTTCGGTCTGTCTGCGTTATAGATATAAACTAAGGGCTTATCGGTAAGTCCAGAAGATTCCGCCAGCTTCTTTGCTTCCTCCAAATCCTGTTCAAATCCCTTGCAGTCCGGATCATACAGACTTTGGTCCGGAGTGAGCACGCTGTTGGCAGGCGCTACCAGTTCGTCGCTTCCGTACGCCGCCTCAAGGATTTCGTCCTGATTCAAGGCAAGGAAGATAGCCTTTCTTGCATCCTCAGAAAGTTTTGTAGGTCCATAAGGGTTGACCTGAAGATAATTCAGGCGGGCTTCTGAGATTGTGTACATGTTGTACTTGTCGGACTGCTCTTTATATTTCTCAACCTCGTCGGCAGTGGTAATCCGCAGGTAATTGATTTCGTTATTCTCGAACGCAATCTGCTTGGTGCTGCCTGAACCAATCGTCTTCATAATAACCTGTTTTACCGACGGCGTACCCCGGTAATAGTCTTCTCTCGCCTCATATACGATGCTGTCCTCGTTGATTTCTGCGACTGTATATGCGCCGGAGGTCACCATATCTGTGGAGTTAAAGTATCCGCTGTCGTCTACCTTGGAAGGATCGTTGTCGAATACATGTGCCGGAAGCAGCGTCATTCTCGCAAGCGCCATGGTATATGTTCCGAATGGCTCCGGCAGCACAAACTCCATGGTCTTATCATCCTTCTTCGTCAAGGTTACTTCCTTATTATTGACCGTCTTTACCGAACTTCTCCCACCGGAGCCAAGTGCGCCGTACTCTACGGAAAACAGGAAATCGTCTGCGCCAATGGGCTCCCCATCGCTCCATGTGGCTTTGTCGTTAAAATGCAGCGTATATGTCTTCCCGTCCTCGGAAATCTCCAGACTGTCTGCCAGATAATACTCTCTTCCGTCCTTTGTCTCTGCAAACAAGGAGTCATAAATCGGACGTGTCACGGTCGTCTGGTCGTCGCTTGCGGTACTCGGCTGCAAGGACGTGGGCATATAGTTGACTGCCTGCACGAATACCCCCGGATTCCCGCCGGATTCCTCTCCTTGAGAGTCTGATTCCTCTCCCTGGGAGCCGGATTCTTCTGTCTTCTCCGTCTTTCCTGAATCTTCTGCTTCCTTGTTCCCACATCCGGCAGACATCGCCGCTGCCATGCTTACCGCACACAATACGGCAACTATTCTTCTTTTCATGTTTCGCTTTCCTCCTTCTGTCTTTTAATATGTTTTATATTTACACATATTTGACAAAAATTCCAATCGTTTTTTCACATAAATTGTACATATTTATCAACATATTCTATACACAGAACACATATTTTTTCAATCTGTCAAATGCCTCCTGTATCATGGTAAGGGGAGAAGCAAGATTTATGCGAATATACCATTCTCCGTGGAACGCCTTTCCACTCTGCCAGAACACGCCTGCCTCAAATCCGGCTCTCAGCAGTTCTTCCAGCGTCTTTTCATGGTTTCGGCACCATTCTTCACAGTCGACGAACAGCATATATGTCCCCTGAGGCCGGGATACGCTCACCCCATCAAAATGCTCGTCTATATAATCACAGGCATATTTTACATTGCCTCCGATTACTTCTCTGAGCTCTTCTACCCATTCTCTGCCTTCTGTGCTGTAAGCCCCTGTCAGTGCGTGCATGGATAAAACGTTCATAGAATTATAGTGGCCAAGAGACGATTCTTTACGGATTCTATCACGAAGCCAGTCATTATATATGATATGGTAGCTTCCGATTAGTCCTGCCAGGTTAAATGTCTTGGATGGGGCGTACAGGGCAGCCGTTCGGTTCCTTGCATCCTCTGATATTGATTGGGTAGGGATATGCCGGTTGCCGTTAAGAAGGATATCCGACCAGATTTCATCCGAAATCACGTAGACATTATGCTTTGCGTACAACTCCATTGCCTTCTCGATTTCCCATTTTTCCCATACGCGCCCCGTTGGATTATGAGGGGAACAGAAGATCGCGCAGTGAATCTTATTCTTCACAAGCTTTTCTTCCATATCCTCAAAATCCATTCTCCAGACGTTTTTGTCATCCTTCTTTAACGCACTGTGTATGATGTTATATCCATTATTCTTCAATGTTCCTGTAAATCCCACATAAGTTGGCGAATGTACCAAAATAGAATCTCCCTGCGAGCAGAGTGCATGAAGTGCGCTTGCCACGCCCCCTAAAACCCCATTCTCATAACCAATGTGCTCCTTTTTAAGTCCGTTCACTCCGTTTTGCCGCTCCTGCCATTCAATAATCCTATTATAATATTCCTGAGAAGTCATAAAGTATCCAAAAGTCGGATGCTTTGCCCTCTCAATAATAGCCTCTGTTACCGTCGGCACTGTCGCAAAATTCATATCCGCAACCCACATTGGGATACAACTAAGCCCGTCCCTGACTTCAATTTTTTCCCCTGTTCCAAAATTGTTCGGAAGAATATCCACGGCAAGGGCATCCTTACCTTTTCTGTCAATAATAGTCGTAAAATCGTATTTCATTGTAATCTCCTTTGTCTGATTTTTATTTTCAGTCTATTCTTGATTTGTCGCTGCGTCAAATTGATATTACTGATATTTCATCAATAATTATAGACGACTGCTATATAGATAAAAAAACCGGCGCAGCGCGTTGTGAAGCTC
>CATLIP010000286.1 GCA_949957035.1 uncultured Lachnospiraceae bacterium | reverse complement strand
GATGCTCTGCAGGACATTTAAGAGCACCCGGCTTGCGGTTAAGGGGACGGAGAGCGTAAGCAGTTCGCGGCTGTGCCTTAAGGAACCGCGCAGGCGGAACCGCGCTAGGGTCTTTAAGACTTTTTTGCCGGTCAAAGCCCTGAGACAGAAGACGGAAGAAGCGATCTCTCCCGCGATCAGGCCTGTAACGGCGATAGCGACACCAAAACGGATCCCGTGGTTGATTCCGTACAGATAGAGCAGGCAGACGCTGAAGATCCGTACGGTCTGCTCTATGAACTGGGATATGGCGGGGATTCCGGTCTGCTTCAGCCCGAAGTAGTAGCCGCAGATACAGCTATGAACAGATGCAAACGGAAATGCATAGGAGAGGATGATGAGCAGGTTTTCGCACCGCGGTTCCTTAAGAAAAACTTCGGATATGGGAACGGCGTATTTCTGTAAAAGAAGAGTGACGATAACAGAGAGGGAGACGGACAGGAGAAGGCTTGTATATAGGATCTCCCTTGCTTCCCGGCGTTTTCCCTGTGTGATCCGGGCGGCAACACAGCGGGACAGAGCAAGCTCAATGCCGGCGGAGGTTAGGGAAAAGAAGAGTGCGTAGATAGGAAATACAAGCTGGTACAGGCCGACTCCTTCCTCTCCGAAGGTGTGGCTCAGGAAAATACGGTAGAAGAATCCCATAAACCGGGTGGCGAATCCGGTCAGTGTTAAGATAAAAGTTCCCTTGATGATTGCACGTTTTCGTGACATGGCGGGCTCCTTTGGTTTATCGTATTATTACAGCATATTCCAAAAGGGGACTTGACAGAACAAAAAAGCAGTGCTATTCTACATATGGAAATATCCTAGCAATTTGCTAGGAATTAAAAATGTTTAACTGGAATGAAGGTGAGTGAGTGAAGCTTTCTACAAAGGGAAGATACGGCCTTCGGGCCATGATAGATCTTGCCAGATACAGTGAGAAGGAGCCGGTCTCCATCAGCAGTATTGCGGCAAGGCAGGATATCTCGGAGCGGTATCTGGAGCAGTTGGTCGGGCTTCTTAAGAAGGCGGGGCTGGTGTGCAGTATCCGCGGTGCGGCGGGGGGATATATCCTGGCAAGAGGCGCATGCGAGATCTCCGTGGGAGATGTGCTGCGTGCGCTGGAAGGGAGCCTTGAGCCGGTCAAATGCGCGGCGTTCTATTCCGAAGAGGGATGTATGGCTTCGGACGGCTGTGTGACCAAGTATGTATGGCAGAAGATCAATGACAGCATTAACGAGACGGTGGATCGGATGATGTTAGATGAACTGGTCTGGGAGAGCAGACGGCTGAATCCGGAGGGTGAACTGGAGAATCCGAAGTGTAATGTATAAATTCAATTCAATAGAGAAGAGGAGAATAGAGATGGGAAAATTCATTTACCTGGATAATGCGGCGACGACGAAGACAGCGCCGGAAGTAGTGGAAGCGATGCTTCCGTATTTTACAGAGAATTACGGCAATCCGTCCAGCGTATACACATTTGCTTCCGGCAATAAGGAGGCGATCAGCGAGCAGAGGGACGTGATCGCGGAAGTGCTTGGCGCGAAGAGCAACGAGATCTATTTCACAGCGGGGGGATCAGAATCCGACAACTGGGCGCTTAAGGCGGCTGCGGAAGCTTACGGAGATAAGGGGAATCACATTATCACGACGAAGATCGAGCACCATGCGATCCTCCATACGGCAGAATATCTGGAAAAGAGAGGATTTGAAGTAACATATCTTGATGTGGATGAAGACGGGAAGGTGAAGCTTGATGACTTGAAGAAAGCCATCCGTCCAACTACAATATTGATTTCTGTCATGTTTGCCAACAATGAGATTGGAACTATTCAGCCCATCAGGGAGATTGGCGAGATTGCCCATGAAAAGGGGATTCTTTTCCATACGGACGCGGTTCAGGCCTTTGGACAGGTGCCGATCCATGTTGATGAATATCATATCGACATGTTAAGCGCCAGCGGCCATAAGCTGAATGGACCAAAGGGAATCGGCTTCTTATATATCCGTAAGGGCGTGAAGATTCGTTCATTTGTCCACGGCGGGGCTCAGGAGAGGAAGCGCAGGGCAGGTACGGAGAATGTTCCTGGAATCGTAGGTCTTGGAGCTGCTGTAAAACGTGCGGCGGCAACTATGGCAGAGCGAGCCGAGAAGGAAAGTAAGCTTCGGGATTACCTGATTGAGCGTGTGATGGAGGAGATTCCTTATTGCCGTCTGAACGGTCATAGAACGGACAGGCTCCCCAATAATGGGAATTTCAGCTTTCAGTTCGTGGAGGGAGAATCTCTTTTAATTATGTTGGATGGAAAAGGAATCTGCGCATCCAGCGGCTCGGCCTGTACCTCCGGCTCCTTAGATCCGTCCCATGTACTCCTTGCCATCGGCCTGCCTCATGAGATTGCCCACGGCTCCCTAAGGCTGACTCTGAGTGAGGAGACGACGAAAGAGGATATGGACTATGTGGTGGACTCCCTTAAGGAGATTGTAGGGAAGCTTAGGAATATGTCGCCTTTATATGAAGATTTTATGAAGAAGGAGCAGAAGTAAATCATAGAAAACAAATCAGGAGGAAGATAGAATGTATACAGAAAAAGTAATGGATCATTTCCAGAATCCAAGGAATGTAGGAGAGATAGAGAATGCCAGCGGTGTCGGCACCGTGGGTAATGCGAAATGCGGAGATATCATGCGGATTTACCTGGATATTGACGATAAGCAGGTAATCAAAGACGTGAAGTTTAAGACCTTTGGCTGCGGCGCAGCCGTGGCCACCAGCAGCATGGCCACCGAGCTGGTGAAGGGCAAGTCCGTCTATGACGCCTTAAAGGTGACCAACAAGGCGGTCATGGAGGCATTGGACGGGCTCCCGCCGGTGAAGGTGCACTGTTCCCTGCTTGCGGAGGAGGCAATCCACGCCGCGCTGTGGGATTATGCCGAGAAGCACGACATTAAGATAGAAGGTCTTGAAAAGCCAAAGTCCGACATCCATGAGGACGAGGAAGATGAGGAAGAAGAATATTGATTGATAAGAAAAAGGTGGT
>CATLIP010000285.1 GCA_949957035.1 uncultured Lachnospiraceae bacterium | reverse complement strand
CAGGATTACACGGCCATACATTGCAGGACGGAATTACCAGATACTCTGCAAACGCCCCGTTGCGGTTCACGCCCACTCCTTTTGCATCCTTACAGTTCTCCTTATGTCCCTCCAGACAATTCCTGCACTTGCCGCAGGTAATATGCCCTTCGCCAGATACCAGGTCGCCAATCTTAAAGCCCCTGACGCCTTCTCCAATCTCCACAACCTCGCCTACATACTCATGGCCCGCTGTCAGCCCTACCGGAATTGTATGCTGTGCCCAGTCATTCCACTGATAGATGTGGACATCTGTTCCGCAGATTGCTGTCTTACGAATCTTAATCTTCACATCATTGGGACCTACCTCCGGAACTGGAACCCGCTTCATCCACAGTCCCTCTTCTGGCTTCTCCTTCACCAGCGCCCACATCATTCCATCATTCATTTCACTCAATTCTATATTCCTCCTGTTCCAGCCGCCTCCCTAGGCGGCTATTTATCTGATGCCATTATAACACTCCCTGACAGGACTTACAATGGATTCCTTTGTATATTTTGTTTCTTTTTTTTATCATATCATCCAAATATTTTACCATTTTGTACAGACAGTCCACGCAGCATATTATTTTATACAATATAGGCATTTGTATACAATTTCCATTTCTATAAAATCCTTAATTTTGTCTATAATGACATATTTTTCACATACCAAAAAATATTTATAGTTATTTCTCACTAAAAACTATTTACAAAACGATATTTTTTCTATATAATTAATACTGTTATTATTGATATATTAAGAACGGAAGGGAGCCTGGTGTTTCCTCTGACATCTTCCTCCATGATAATATATCAATGAATCGGGGAACATATTTTATAAAGAGAGGTAAGTGAACATGAAAAACGTATGGAACACATGGAACAGCATCAGCCTTGTCAAAAGAATTATCTGCGGGCTGATCATCGGTATTATCCTTGGTTTGGTAATTCCGCAGGCAACGGCAATCTCTATCTTGGGCAACCTATTTGTCGGTGCTTTAAAGGGCGTAGCCCCTATTCTGGTATTCTTCCTTGTTATGAGCGCATTGTGTCATATGGGAGAAGGTCAGAAGACGAATATGAAGTTTATCGTCATCCTTTACCTGCTGGGGAACTTGATTTCTGCACTGTCCGCAGTATTGGCAAGTTATTTATTCCCAATCACTCTGACGCTGTCTGAGAGCACAGCCGCCAGTGACGTAGCACCTCCAAGCGGAGTGACAGAAGTTTTGACCAACCTGCTGATGAACGTTGTTGCCAATCCGGTTGACTCTATTGTGAAGGCCAACTATATCGGTATCCTGGCTTGGGCTTGTATTTTCGGAATCGCTCTCAAGAAGGCGAACGACGGTACCAAGCAGGCATTAGAGAACATCGCAGACGCAGTAGCCACCGCTGTTAAGTGGATTATAAGCTGCGCGCCCTTTGGTATCATGGGCCTGATCTTTACTACCATTTCTGAGCAGGGACTCAGCGTACTGTTAAGCTATGGACGTCTGATTCTCGTACTGGTAGGCACTATGGCGTTCGTGGCGCTGGTTCTGAACCCGCTGATTGCATTCCTGTGTATGCGCTCGAATCCCTTCCCGCTGGTATTCAGATGCTTAAAAGACAGTTTTATTACCGCATTCTTTACACGAAGCTCTGCGGCCAATATTCCGGTAAATATGGAACTGTGCGAGAACCTTGGATTGGATGAGAATACATACTCTGTATCAATTCCTCTGGGCGCCACCATTAATATGGCAGGCGCGGCGATTACGATTTCTACGATGGCATTAGCCGCAGCCCATACCATGAATGTTTCTGTAGATTTTCCGACTGCCTTTATCCTCTGCGTATTATCCGCAGCCAGTGCAGCCGGAGCATCCGGAGTTGCAGGCGGCTCTCTGCTACTGATTCCTATGGCGTGCAGCCTGTTCGGTATCTCCAACGATATTGCAATGCAGGTTGTTGGTGTTGGCTTTATTGTAGGCGTTATCCAGGATTCCTGCGAGACAGGTTTGAATTCTTCCACAGACGTACTCTTTACCGCCTGTGCAGAATACAGAGACAGAAGATTACATCCAGAGAATTATGCAAAATAAACTTGATAACTCTTTCCTGGTAATATAAATGTCATATGAAAAGTAATCATTTTACTCTGTAAACTGATTACAAAAGGGGGAGGCAGTAAGACTTCATTTTACTGCCTCCCCACTTTCATTTCTACCACTCGAATTTCTTTGCAAAATATGCGTCAAGCTCGTCTATCTTAACTCTTTCCTGCGCCATGGAATCACGCTCACGTACAGTTACGGCTCCATCCTCCTCGGACTCAAAATCGTAGGTCACGCAGAACGGTGTTCCGATCTCGTCCTGACGGCGATAACGCTTGCCGATATTGCCGCGCTCGTCATACTCGCAGTTATATTTCTTAGAAAGCTGTGCATATACCTTCTCGGCGCCCTCGTTCAGCTTCTTGGAAAGAGGCAGGACACCAATCTTTACCGGCGCCAATGACGGATGGAAACGAAGGACGGTCCTCATGTCTCCGCCTTCCAGTTCTTCTTCATCATATGCGCTGCACAGGAATGCAAGTACCATACGGTCAGCGCCCAATGACGGCTCAATAACATAAGGAATATACTTAATCTTCTTCTCATCGTCAAAATAGCTCATATCCTGCTTGGAGGTATTCTGATGCTGGGTCAAATCAAAATCTGTCCTGTCGGCAATGCCCCACAGCTCACCCCACCCGAATGGGAACAGGAACTCTACGTCCGTAGTTGCCTTGCTGTAATGGCTTAATTCCTCCGGAGAGTGATCGCGGTAACGAACCTCCTCCTCCTTAAGCCCCAGAGCTTTCAGCCAGTCAAGGCAGAACTGCTTCCAGTATGCAAACCACTCAAGGTCTGTATCCGGCTCACAGAAAAACTCTAACTCCATCTGCTCAAACTCTCTGGTACGGAAGGTAAAGTTACCTGGGGTAATCTCATTACGGAAGGACTTACCAACCTGGCAGATACCAAAGGGAATCTTCTTCCTAGAGGTACGCTGTACATTCTTAAAGTTTACAAAGATACCCTGCGCAGTCTCCGGACGAAGGTATAC
>CATLIP010000284.1 GCA_949957035.1 uncultured Lachnospiraceae bacterium | reverse complement strand
CGAGAAGCTGGATTCCTTCCGCAAGGAGCAGGAGGGTTATCTGTGGCAGAGCTTTGAACCAATCTGCGGTTTTGGCGAGCATGGGGCTATCGTTCATTATGCCGCGACGCCTGAGACGAACATTCCGGTCACAGCCAACGGATTATTCCTGACAGACACAGGCGGCGGATATCTGGAAGGCTCCACTGATATCACAAGAACATTTGCTTTCGGTGAAATTACGGAGCGGATGAAGGAGGATTTCACTACAGTACTTCTCTGCAATCTTCATCTTGCCCGCGCCGTATTCCCACACGGGATTTCAGGCTTTAACCTGGACGCTATGGCAAGGACTCCGGCATGGGAGCGTGGATTGGACTATAACCACGGCACAGGCCACGGCGTCGGCTATCTGATGAATATTCACGAGGCTCCGGCCGGTTTTCGGTGCGCAGTCCGGGATAGGGAGAAGGCTCCTCTCGAAGCAGGTATGGTCATCACCAATGAACCGGGGATCTACATTGAGGGTTCCCACGGAATCCGTACCGAGAATGAGCTGGTCGTAAGAAAAGGACCGAAGACAGAATACGGACAGTTCCTTTATTTTGAACCGATTACCTATGTTCCTATCGACCTGGACGCTGTCAAGCCGGATATGATGAAGCCAGAGGACAAGGAGCAGTTGAACGCTTATCACGCGAAGGTATACGAACTCATTTCCCCGCATCTGAATGAGGAGGAGAAGGCTTGGCTTAAGGAGTATACGAGAGCTATCTAAATTTAGCTTATTTTCTATCCATATGCAGAAGGAGGCAATAAGTATATGGACGATAAAGAAATGCGCAAGATAGCAATAGAAAAATATATCAATATTCAACGCATCAAAAAACATGGTCAGGAAGAAATTGAGTATCAGGAAAAAATTGCAAAGGCAGAATTGCAGATTCTTGGAATATCAACGGAAAATCTTGAAATCGAAGATGAATAAGGTATCATATAATATGTCTCATCATGCACTCTCATCATAGGGTGCATGATTTTTTTTGCATTTCTATTGACATTCTGAAATATCTGTGTTTTAATACCATTATATTTAGTTACTCAACTAATTAACCATATAAGCAACCAACAAAGGAACAAGGAGGATTTCTATGAAACTTAACCTTGATCAGGAAAAGCCTATATTCATCCAGATTGAGGACGGGATTTTAACGGGCGCATTTCCGGAGGAAAGCCAGATACCTTCCATCACCGAATTTTCCGTTAATTATAAGATTAATCCTGCCACAGCGCTGAAGGGAATCAATCTTCTGGTGGATGAAGCAATTATTTTCAAGAAGAGGGGGGTCGGCATGTTCGTAGCACAAGGAGCCGTAAGCAAACTGAAAAAAAAGAGACAGAACCAGTTCTATGACAATTATATCAGCAGGCTGGTGGACGAAGCAAAGAGACTGGGGATTACCAGCGATGAGATTATTGCTATGATAGAAAGGGGATTTGTACAATGAGCAGAATCGAAGTAACAGACGTATCCAAATCATTCAAACACACACAGGCGCTCTCACACGTGAATCTTCATTTTGAAGAGAATACCATCTATGGGCTGCTTGGAAGGAACGGCGCGGGCAAATCTACGCTCCTTAACATCATCAACAACCGTCTGTTTGCCACCAGCGGCACAGTCACCCTTGACGGCGAGCGGCTTACCGAGAATACCGCCGCGCTTTCCCGCTGTTTTCTTGCCAATGAGAGCAACCTGTATCCGGAAGGAATGAAGGTCAATCAGGCGCTTAAGTGGAGCCGGGAATTCTACCCCGATTTTGATATGGATTATGCGCAGGAGCTTTGTAAGCAGTTTGGTCTTCCCGTAAAGAAGAAAATTAAAGATTTGTCAACCGGATACCAGTCTATTTTCCGGAATACTATCGCCTTGTCCGTGAACGTTCCCTTCGTGTTCCTTGACGAACCTGTTTTGGGGCTTGATGCCTGCCACAGGGAGCTTTTCTACCGTATCCTCATCGAGAAATACGCCGAGCATCCCTTCACCGCCGTAATCGCGACTCATTTGATTGAAGAGGCGGCGAATCTTATCGAACAGGTCGTCGTAATCAAGAAGGGCGAAATCATCCGGAATGAATCGCTGGAAAGCCTTCTTGACAGCGGATACTGCATCAGCGGGCCTAAGAGCCAAGTCGACGCCTATATCGAGGGAAAGGAAGTCATAGGTGCGGATACCCTTGGCGGGTTAAAGATTGCTTATGTACTAGGAAGCCCGGAAAATAAGCTCCCGGCAGGGACGGAAGTTTCCAGAATGGAGCTTCAAAAACTATTTATCCGTCTGACGGAAAACACCTAATAATTCAGGAATTTAAGAGAAAGAGGTAACTGAATATGAAAAAAATGATAAAATATCAATTAAAAGATCTGCTCCTAAGTTACTCCGTCTATGCGGCGGTCATGGTTCTGCTTCTGGTTGTTCTCGTGTCTGTTTCCACAATGTATGACGATCTCAATATGAGCATAAACGGAAACGGCTTCTCAAGTGTGGTCTTCTGCTTTGTAAGCGGAATCGCTATATACAAAGAACACTGCCAGCTTGCAATACAGAACAGTATTTCCAGAAAGGATTTTTTCAGGAGCAGCATATACGCGCTTACGGCCTCAAGTTTCCTGTGCGCGCTGCTGGATCTGCTCCTTCGAGGAATCAGCCGGATTACGGCCCCCGTTTCTACCGTGACCACCAATTTTGACCTGGGCAATTTTATACTCCTGTTCTATCCTAAATTTCTCGAAAAAAACAGTGACGCCCAAGTGGCAGCCGCCGGATTTTTCCTGTCATTTTTCATCTGCATGGTCTTTGCTGTGCTGGGGCTTTTGATTGCCGCAATCTATTGCCGGATACCCAAAAAGTACCGGACCATATACTGCGTGTTAATTCCGGTAGTTTTATGCGGAGTGACTCCTGCGGTTACAGTCATGGCAGTCTTTTCACCGAAGGCAACTCTTCATATCGCGGAATTTTTGCATGATATCTTTGTTTCTCTGGATATTATGGGTACTGCATGCGGTAATCCCTTCCGCGCAATGTTGGTATTTGCGATTGTATCATTGGTTATGGGATGGATTTGCTACCGGACTCTCAGTAAAACGGAGATGACTTAGTATACCATCA
>CATLIP010000283.1 GCA_949957035.1 uncultured Lachnospiraceae bacterium | reverse complement strand
GATACGGTGATTTATTCCTTCAACAAGATTATACGCCTGCTGTTGGAATGTAATCCGAATACCTGCGAACTGTTAGGGCTGGATGAAGACCAGTATTTAATCAAGACGAGGCTTGGACAGGAATTGATTGACCATACAGACCTGTTTTTGACAAAGCGTGCCGTGAAATCTTTTGGGGGCTATGCGGGGGCGCAGCTTCGCCGCCTGCAGAATGCTATTGCGCGGGATAATATGGAACAGACGGAACGGGAGAGGCATATTTTAACTTCTGTGAAAAATGCATTGGACGATTTTAACCGGAGATATGGGACGTTTTCTAATGGAAGTATCCGGCTGTATATTGACGAGGCTTTGAATCCTGAGTTGGAGACAGAGATTTTTGTGGACGCCAGTTATAAGCATCTGCCGCTGCGGGATTATGAGGGTATGTGGGCGACGATGAGTAACGTGGTGAGAGATTACGATAAGATTGGCAAACGGAATAAGAAGAAGGACGATAACCACCTGAATAAACATGCCATGCATCTGCTTCGCCTCTTTATGATGGCATTCGATATCCTGGAACACGGGCAGATTCGGACTAACAGGCGAGGAGACTTAGAGCTGCTTATGAAGGTGCGCCAGGGAGGCTTCCAGAAAGCAGACGGGACTTTTCAGGCAGAGTTCTATGAGATTGTGGCGGACTATGAGAGGCGTCTGGAGGAAGCGGCAGAAAACTGTACGCTTCCGGCTGGGCCGGACATGGAGAAGGTTGAGGCGTTCGTAGAGTATGTGAACCGGAAAAGTATCGAGACAGGAACAGTTCAGGAGATGTTTTCATGAGAGATATATTTGACGAGATTCAGGTGAAATTAGACGAGATAGAGCAAAGGGAGAATGTAAGGATACTTCTGGCTGTGGAATCTGGCAGCCGGGCATGGGGATTATCGTCTCCTGACAGCGATTATGACGTGCGGTTCGTTTATCAGAGAGTGCGCAAGGATTATCTTCGACTGGATGAAAAGAAGGATACGATTGACTGGCAGTTGGATGAAGTGTTGGATATCAATGGATGGGATTTAAAGAAGGCGCTGAGACAGTTCTATAAAGGCAATGCCACGCTGTTTGAATGGAGTAATTCTCCTGTGGTTTATCGTAAACGTCCGGAATGGGATGAGATTTATCGAGAAGCCAAGGTATATTTTTCTAAGAAGGCGGCGGTACATCATTATCGGGGGACGGCTGCCAATACATTTTACGGTCATTTACAGACGGACAGGGTAAAGTATAAGAAGTACTTCTATGCCCTGCGCCCGTTGCTGGCATGCCGGTATATAGAAGAAAATCATTGTCCGCCTCCGGTGCTGTTTGATGAGCTGATGAAGCTTAAGCTGCCGGAGGGGCTTTGCGCCCAAGTAGAAGAACTTCTTAGAATTAAGAAGACGACAAAGGAGGGACAGCTCAATCCGCAGCTTCCCTTAGTGATTGATTTTATAGCGTCAGAGCTTGAGAGACAGAAAGAGATTGCTGATTTGATGGAGGATGACCATCTGAAGGATTGGGACGTGCTGAACCGGATTTTTATGGACAGGGTGTTGGGGCTTCAATCATTGTGTATGGAGGAATAAAAGTGGTATTAAAGAATGTATTATTGATAGTGAAAGATATAGAACGGTCACGCCGGTTTTATCAGGAGGTGTTAGGGCTTATGGTTACGGCTGATTTGGGAAGGAAGGTTCTGTTTGCCGGAGGGATTGTTCTGGAGGAGAGTCCGCCCTGGGAGGATTCCCTGGAGATTTCAGCCGTATATGGCGGTAATGATATGGAGTTATACTTTGAGACTCTGGATGTGGAGGCGTTTAGGGAAAGATTGGCGGCATCGGATTTTCATGTGGAGTTTTTAGTCGGGCGGGATGAGGATGAGAACGAAGTGATTCGATTTTATGATCCGGACAGGCATGTAATCGAAGTGAAAAGAGCTTTCTGTTGAGGCATTTGTGAACAAACACCGTACAGAAAGCTCAAAGATATTAATCCCACCAAAAATACCACACATTTGATTCCTCAAGCCCTGCTGCCAATTCTGACACTTTACATGTCCTGGTTCCCTGGTCGATTCTGTCTGTGCAGAAGGCATAGTGCTCCTTGGCAGCCTCAAGGCTGTCCTCTTTGTTCAGTCCGGCGGGCGCATAGAACTCCAATACATCACTGGTAAATGTCGCAGGAACAGCCTGATACTTCTCATACCAGTATTTACAGAGAGAGATCATCTCCTCAGGCGCAGGACAGTCATTCCAGCCGCCCATGGGAAGGTAGGCAATAATCTCCCAGGGATTCTTGACAGGAAGTTCAAGGAGAAGGGTATCTTCTGCCAATTTGTTGTCGTGAAATGATATATAGCTTATAAAATGATTTACAATCTCTCCTTCGGTTTCTTTTTCCTTTCTTTTTTCATGATTTTATGAAATGTAAAGCTGCTTACATTATATCACATATAAAAAAATAAGAAAGCAATATCTAAGCAAAGCTGCCCGACTTAGTCCGATAATGCATATTGACATAAATTTTAACAGTTGATAGAATATGAGATATAATATGCGTAGCTATCAGTTTCGTGTGTTGACACGGGAGTACCGCATTCATCAGAGTTATATTTGCAGAATTAAGAGGGGAGAACAGACCATGTATTATTGCTGCTTACGTTTCTATTTAACAGGTCGTCCATGTAGCGCCTTTGAGAGTATGAAGGAAATACTTCCGTTTAAGCACTTTACACATGAGTTTTATGAAAGTGAGGAATTGGACTCAGAACAGACTGCCAGGGCAGATATAATCCTGGCGAACCTTATGGAGAAGGACTGCAAAAGGACATTGCAGGCTTTGCTTGCCGGTAAAAAGACAGAAGCCCGTCTTATCCTGCTTGCGAGCAAAGAGCAGATATTGACGATAGAAGATAGTTTGGGAGAGGTGTGCGACGTTTGGGTGATGCCGATGTCGGACGCGGAGGCGAAGTTTCGTTTTCAGAAGTTACAGTATGAGCAGAAGATGGAGAAGGATTACTGGCAGACCAGCCAGTTTTTCGAGGCTATGATCAACAATGTTCCCAACCTTATATGGTATAAGGACAAGGACGGAATCCACGAGAAGGTGAACGACAGCTTTTGCAGGACTGTGAATAAGACAAAGGAAC
>CATLIP010000282.1 GCA_949957035.1 uncultured Lachnospiraceae bacterium | reverse complement strand
AAGCACATGATATGGGAGCGAAGACCTTTATCCATTATTCATTCCCTACACATATGGCGGCTGCAAGCAAGGCAGAGCGCAGGGATATGATGAAGCAGACCTGTGAGGAACTGGGGATGGAATTTGTAGAAGTGACTACTCCTGATCCCCAGACCGGAAACGGGACTGCGGCTATGCTGCAGTTTCTGCGCGAGGATATACCGAGACAGATTGAAAAGTATGGAGCTGATACCAACATTTTCGGGACAAACTGTCCTATGTATGATGTGATTCTGGATGAGGCTTTCAAATTGAAATTTACGGTTGCAGAGCAGTGTTGTCCTACGCCTACCCAGGCATATCCTACGGTTCTGAATCTGGAGATTACGGAAGACGATCTGGGTGATTACAGTAAGATTAACGATATGATTACTGAGAAGGCAGAAGAAGCAGAGATGACAGGGCGCCTGTCCGGATGGGCAATGCCGTCGTCTGTGTATATCCCGGAATTTAAGGTAGAGCTGGCAAAATATATGCATGACGAAGGTCTTGAACCGGAGGATGTATTAAGCAAGGAATTTCTGGATGAATTTTCCAAAGAGCATATGCCGGTTGCCGCTGACTTCCAGATTGCGGGAGAAGGCCTTGACCACTACTATATGCTGATACTTGAGGATATTTATTATTAAAAAACAGAATACAAAGGGGGACGCTTCCGAAAGGAGAGAATGATAATGATGACTGACCGAGAATCTGTTCTGAAGTATTGTCTGGCTCTGCCGGATACTTATCAGGATGCTCCGTTCCATGACGAGAACTGGCAGTTGGTCCGGTATAAGAAGAATAAGAAGGCATTTGCATGGACATATGAATGGGAAGACGGGACGGTCCGTGTGAATGTCAAGGTAGATCCGCAGTGGCGTGATTTCTGGAGGCAGGCATATACGTCGGTGGTTCCGGGGTATCATCAGAATAAGGAGCATTGGAATACGGTGATTCTGGATGGGAGTATTCCGGATAAGGATATTAAGCGGATGCTTTTGGAAAGCTATGACCTTGTGAGTAGAAAGAAGAATATTTGAATTGCTTAGCGGCTCCGGTAAATAAGCCGCCGGATGGGACTGCCAGAGGGATTTGGTAAAAATATATGTAAGCAGGAGATGGTAGATATCTCCTGTTTTTTATTGCATTTTGAAAAAGGGGCCGCCAGTGGCAGGTCAGCTTTTATGAACATTTCAGAAATGGTGTATGCACCATTTTTCCAGCAGGTTAATCAAGGAATAAAGTAATGTTGCCATGATGCACAAAAGGACGATGCTCATCAAGAGCCAATCCATTTTAAAGACCTGGCTGGAATAGATAATCAGATACCCCAGCCCGTCTCTTGCCGCCAGGAACTCTCCGATAATGACTCCCACCAGGCAGAGTCCGATATTGACCTTCATATTGCTGATGATTGCCGGGATGGAGCTTGGCAGCACTACTTTTAACAAGGCATGAAAACGGCTGCCCCCCAAGGTATAGATTAGTTTAATCTTACCGGGGTCGACCGTGGTGAAGCTGGTGTATAGGCTTAAGATGCTTCCGAAAATGGCGACGGACATCCCGGCGACGATAATGGTCGTCTTCGTCGCGCCGAGCCAGACAATCAGAAGGGGCGCCAGCGCAGATTTAGGCAGGCTGTTCAGCACCACCAGGTATGGGTCTAAGATCTCGGACAGTTTGCTGCTGAACCAAAGGGCAACTGCCACCAGAATGCTGATGGCAATTACGAGCAGGAAGCTGAGGATCGTTTCATACAGTGTGACGCCAAGGTGTACGAAAATACTCTTATCCAGAAGCATCTCCCAGAAGCAGAGCGCAATCTTGGAGGGGCTGCTGAAGATAAAGGAATCAATGATTCCTACGTTGGCGGTAAATTCCCAGATAAATAAAAAACTTAGCAGAATCAGTATCCGGGATATTCTGACAATCCGTTTATGCCGCCGGTGCATAAGCAGATATTTCTGTTGTCCTGCTGATAGGTTACTCATCTGTATTCAACTCCTTCCATATAAGATTAAAATATGTCTTGAATTCCGGGGCATTGCGCCGGTTCAGAGGGGTATCCGATTCCAGGTCAAAGACCAGAGGAATGGTCTGTCTGATGGTGGCGGGACGGCCCGAGAGGATAATGACCCGGTCTGCAAGGGAGATGGCTTCTGACAGGTCATGGGTGACGAGAAGCGCAGATTTTCCTTCTTTGCGGATTATCTGGCCGATGTCATCGCCTACGGTCAGACGGGTCTGGTAATCTAGGGCGGAAAAGGGTTCGTCTAAAAGCAGCAGCTCCGGCTCTAATACCAGGGTGCGAATCAGCGCAGCCCGCTGCCGCATACCGCCGGATAACTCGGAGGGGCGGGAAGTCTCGAACTGGCGCAGCCCGTAGAGGTCTAATAAATCGTGTGCCCGCTGTCTGGTGCGGGCAGTCAGCATGTGCTGGACTTCCAGGCCAAGAATGACGTTGTTGTAAATGGTCCGCCACTCGAAGAGTTCGTCGTGCTGGAGCATGTAGCCTACATTAGTGGTACTTTCTTTTAAGTATTTTCCGTTAATCCTGATGAGGCCTTTTTCAGGATTAAGGAGGCCGGCGATGATTGACAGCAGGGTGGATTTGCCGATGGTATAGTAGTGGAAACAAAGGGAGCCGTTTTAACCAAATCGGCAAAAGTATTCGAGGGGATGTTTGAGGATAAGGCGAAGATTGAGCAGAGTATTTCGGCCAGGATTCGGTATTGTATGTACAAAGCAAAGGTTCCGCAATATAAGATGGCCAAAGCGATTGGATATGCAAAAGAAACCATATTCAATTATATGAACGGTAAAATTTCAGAGGAACATATGAATGTGCAAATGCTAAAGAAGATGGCGGTATATTTGGGGCTGGATGAATATTATTTTTGTAACGAATATCATAAGTTTATGGATAATACAGACGTGCCGAAATTGTTAAAAGGCAGACGGAGAGAAATGGGGATGTCACAGAGAGAGTTTGCGGCTGCGGCAGATATACCGTTGCAGTCTTATAAGAAATACGAGGAGGGACGGGTGCGGCTTCCGGAGAAATATTGGCGGGCATTGATGGATATATTGACAAACTGACTCTTTAGGGATATAATATAAATAGGTAACTCTTGAGAGATACTACAAGGAGATTTATTATG
>CATLIP010000281.1 GCA_949957035.1 uncultured Lachnospiraceae bacterium | reverse complement strand
CTGGGCGACATGGTGCGGCCCCTGCCAGATGGTAGGACCGATTATCGAGGAGATTGCAGGAGAGGTCACAGATGCAAAGATCTGCAAGGTAGACGTAGATGAGAACCCGGAGCTGGCGAAGGAGTATCGGGTAATGTCAATCCCGACGCTGATGGTCTTTAAGAACGGAGAGGCTGTTAAAAGGGAAGTTGGCGCGAAGCCAAAGGATGAGATTTTGGACATGCTGAGATAAGAGATGGGATTGTGAAGCCGATTATGGCTTCACAAAATTTTTAGAAATGGATTAGCACTCAACCCTTGACAGTGCTAATAAAATGCGTTAATGTTATATTGTAAATAGAACACCAACTAATTCAGCATTAAAAAGGAGGCTGTACTATGAATATAAATAAATTTACGCAGAAATCCATGCAGGCAGTGAACCAATGTGAGCGGGCAGCGCTGGAATACGGCAACCAGGAGATTGAACAGGAGCATCTCCTCTATAGTTTGCTGACTCAGGAGGATAGCTTGATACTCAAGCTCATGGAGAAGATGGGAATCGACAAGAACGGGATTCTTGAACGGACAGAGGAAGCCCTTCGGAAACGGACCAAAGTACAGGGCGGCCAGCAGTTTATCGGGCAGGATTTGAATAAAGCCCTCATCCACGCCGAAGACGAAGCGCGGCAGATGGGAGACGAATATGTATCCGTTGAGCACATTTTCCTGTCCCTCATGAAATATCCCAATAGAGAACTCAAGAGCATTTTCCGGGAAATGGGCATCAAACGGGATGACTTTTTGAAAGCATTGTCCACAGTCAGAGGCAACCAGCGTGTGACCAGCGATAACCCGGAAGACACCTACGATACTCTGAACAAATACGGCTCAGACCTGGTTGAGCGTGCAAGGGAGCAGAAATTAGACCCGGTGATTGGGCGGGACTCAGAAATTCGCAATGTAATCAGGATTCTTTCCCGTAAGACGAAGAACAATCCCGTACTGATTGGAGAGCCTGGCGTCGGCAAGACGGCTGTGGTAGAGGGATTGGCGCAGAGAATCGTCCGGGGCGACGTGCCGGAAGGGCTGAAGGACAAGACCATTTTCTCGCTGGACATGGGCGCGCTGGTAGCAGGCGCAAAATACCGGGGCGAGTTCGAGGAGCGTCTGAAAGCCGTACTGGAGGATGTGAAGAACAGCGACGGCAGGATCATCCTGTTCATCGACGAGCTGCACACCATTGTAGGGGCAGGCAAGACAGACGGCGCCATGGATGCGGGCAATATGCTAAAGCCGATGCTGGCAAGAGGGGAACTCCATTGTATCGGAGCGACGACGCTGGATGAATACCGGCAGTATATCGAGAAGGATGCCGCTCTGGAACGGCGTTTCCAGCCAGTGATGGTGGATGAGCCAACAGTGGAGGATGCTATTTCCATTCTCCGGGGGCTGAAAGACCGCTATGAGGTATTCCACGGGGTGAAGATTACGGACAGCGCGCTGGTAGCGGCGGCAACTTTGTCGGAGCGGTATATTTCCGACCGTTTCCTTCCAGACAAGGCAATCGATCTGGTAGACGAGGCGTGTGCGCTGATTAAGACGGAGCTTGACTCTATGCCCACCGAGTTAGACGAACTCCAGAGGAAGATTATGCAGATGGAGATTGAGGAGGCAGCGCTTAAGAAGGAAGACGACCGGCTGAGCCGGGAGCGGCTGGAACATTTGCAGCAGGAATTGGCGGAGCTTAGGGAAGAGTTTGCCGGAAAGAAAGCACAGTGGGATAACGAGAAGGTGGATGTAGAGCGCGTCCGGAAGCTGCGGGAAGAGATTGAGCAGGTACACAAGGATATCGAGAAGGCGCAGCAGTCCTATGACCTGAATAAAGCCGCGGAATTACAGTATGGGAAACTTCCTCAGTTACAGAAACAGTTAGAGGCAGAAGAAGCAAAAGTTAAGGATGAAGAGAAGTCTCTGGTTCATGAGAGCGTGACCGACGAGGAGATCGGGAAGATCGTATCCCGGTGGACGGGGATTCCGGTCACAAAACTTCATGAGAGTGAACGCAGCAAGACTCTTCATCTGGCAGAAGAGCTTCATAAGCGGGTGATTGGGCAGGAGGACGGAGTGGAATTAGTGACAGAGGCGATTATCCGTTCCAAGGCCGGGATTAAAGATCCCACGAAGCCCATTGGCTCATTTCTGTTCCTTGGACCTACGGGCGTGGGGAAGACCGAGCTTGCCAAGGCTCTTGCAGAGAGCCTGTTCGACGACGAAGGCAATATGGTGCGGATTGACATGAGCGAATATATGGAAAAGTATTCTGTGTCAAGACTTATTGGGGCGCCTCCGGGATATGTGGGATATGACGAAGGCGGCCAGTTGACCGAGGCAGTCCGCAGGAAACCCTATTCCGTAGTGTTGTTCGACGAGGTGGAGAAAGCCCATCCGGATGTGTTCAATGTGCTGCTTCAGGTGTTGGACGACGGGCGGATTACGGATTCTCAGGGGCGTACCGTGGACTTTAAGAATACGATTCTGATTATGACGTCTAATATTGGTTCTTCCTATTTATTAGAAGGAATTGATGCCCAAGGGAATATCAGCGAGGAGAGCCAGAAGATGGTCATGGATGATTTAAGGGCGCATTTCAGGCCCGAATTCTTGAACCGGCTGGATGAGACGATTCTGTTCAAGCCGCTGACGAAAGGCGATATCTATCATATTATTGACTTGTTGGTGGCAGATGTCAACAAACGTCTGGCGGACAGGGAGATTTCTATTTCACTTACGGAGGCGGCGAAGAATTATGTGGTAGAAGGCGGTTACGATCCGACTTATGGGGCAAGACCGTTGAAACGATATCTCCAGAAGAATGTGGAGACATTAGCTGCAAGGTTGATGCTGCAAGGTGATGTAGGTGCACAGGATACGATTGTGCTGGATGTGGAAGAGGGGAAATTAAGAGCGAGCAGTAAAAGTGTTTAAGGATTTATATTGAAAGAGTTTCATATAAAAAATCGCAGAGTAGAATACTCTGCGATTTTTTTTAAAACAGCATAAATATTATAACTATTCATAAGTAATAAATCAATAGGTATTTTGACATTACTAAAATTTGGTGCAAAATCACGAAAGAAAATGAAGGTAAAAATCTGTCTATTAATAAATAAAATCTAAAAAATCTGTATTTTCTAATAATAACCATATAATTTCCATTT
>CATLIP010000280.1 GCA_949957035.1 uncultured Lachnospiraceae bacterium | reverse complement strand
CATTGGCCGCTGAGATAATATAAGTACCTGCGACGAACTTCAAGGCGTCTTTGCACTGAATCCCATGATTATAGTTCCCTGTGACATAGAGTGTCCCATTCCCATTGAACGTCAAATCGTCCTTGGCAAAGATTGCCCCATTTGGTTCGTCCTCTCCTTCCTGTTCGAAGGTATAAGTACTGCCATCCTCAATCCTGTTCTCTGTTCCGTCTGCCAACGTGACGATTACATCGCCGCCTTTGCTGTAAAGAGGCGCCGAATCACTGCAGGTAAGCGTCACCCCCTGGAATACCAGCCTGACCGTTTCTTTCTTGTCTGCATCTACGATGATCTGACCATCCGCCAGAGTCCCTGAAAAAAGATAGACGCCTTCCTGTCTGATGGTAATGGTACTCCCCGAAATCTCTGCCTTGTCTCCCAGTCTATTCTCTTTAACAGAAATCTTATCATTTTCCAGGGAAAAGCTCACTGCAGTGTCCTCATCCCATGTATCATCCAGCTTTTCTTCACTAAATTTTCCCTCTGTCAGCGCCACCGTACTGACAGACGCATGCCCGGATGTATTCCCTGTTTCCTGTGTTCCTGTTTCCTTCTCATTTTCTTCCTGCCTGCACCCCCACATGGAACATACAAACAGTACACACAATAATATGACGGAAATCTTCTTATATTTTTTCTTCATATTCCTCTGCTCCTATTACATTCGCTTTTATAATTCCTCCTGCTGCGTTGCCATCCGCCCACAAATTACAGTCAAATTCCCGTTCCTGCAGCGGATTGCATCCAACATTTCCTTTTCCTTGCGGACATCTTTTAAGGTAATATGGTAATCCAACTCGTACATACTGCCAAGATTGGTAGTTTTGACCCTCCAAAGACAGCATTTACTGGTATATGTCTGAAAAATGTCGTCAAAAATCTCCGTATAGTCCAGATGTTCCGCAATGGTGACCCGCAAATCCTTCCTCTCCTGTTTCCACTGGCCAAAATGAGTTTTCTCCAATACCAGAAATACTATCCCTATCAAAAACGTCATGGCAGCGGCAAAACTTAAAAATCCTGTCCCTGTCGCCAATCCTACAGCCATGGCAAAGAAAATAACCGTCATCTCTTTTGATGAGCCCGGAACAGAACGGAAACGAACCAAACTGAAGGCCCCCAGCACTGCAACGCTGGTTCCAAGATTTCCGTTTACCAGCATAATAACCATCTGTACCAGAACGGGAAGCATTGCAAGCGTCACCATAAAATTTTTGCTGCAGGCGCCCTGCCACCCGTAGATAAAAGCGATAAGAAAACCCAGCGCCAAAGACACCACAGCGCATAACAGCGCGTTTTGAACGGTCAGACTTCCCTCCATATTATTTAATACACTTGAAAACATATCTGATTTTCCTCGCTTTCTGATTTATTCTGCATTGCCTGTGCGTACACAGCCCCGTATTTTGAGAAAGATATGGGATAGATTTCTAATTTCCCCAACACGTCCGCAAGCCACATAGGATATGCTTCCTTTACTTTGATTTCCATCAAATATTCGGTTGGATTCAGCAGCTTACATTCTCCGTCATAGGATAATTCCAGACGATGGCTGCGGCTTCGGATATTCCGGTCAATGGTAATCCGTAAGCTTTCGTCCTCGTTTCCCACAAAAGCCTCTCTGTCATAGGCCAGATAGAGCCTTGGCTTTGGATGATAAAATCTGATAAAATAATCAATCTCCTTCATAATCTGGCCTTTTTTCTCCGTAATGTTTCCTGACGTTAAATACTCGCGCGCTTGAGTCAAGGCAAGCTGTGTACGCCGCTTGTAGACCACTCCCTGATATTTCTTCTTGATTTCAAGAAATACGGGACTATCCTCCTGAATCTCCCCGTAACCACGCAGACGAAATTTTTCTTTATACTTCGGCTTATCCATGGACCGACGGATTAATTCGTAATTGGGTGTATCGTAGTAAAGATTACGAATAGTGTGCAATCCATATTCATCCATATGAATCTTTTCTGCCGTTGCTTTCAAGAATAAGTCGTACTGTTTCCGGTTGACGCGGTACTTCTTCTCCACACGTTCAAATACATTCTGATTACTCATATCTTCTCTCCTTACTGAAATATTACCTGCTCATTATAAGGATAAAGTGTGGGAAAAATATGGTAAAACTGTGAAAAAAAGGTGTAATACAAAAAAATCTCTGCCGTTTGACAGAGATTCTTTCTTATATTTCGTATTTATCCATCATTTCTCTTACCGTCTTTTCACTGATTCTTCCTTCCATGGGGCCAAATGCCGCCGCGTTAAGCGCTCCGGCCGCCGCTCCCATATGTCCGGCCTCCTTAAGGCTTTTTCCCTTTACAAGGCCGGCAATAAATGCTCCGTCGAAGCAGTCTCCCGCTCCCGTTGCATCTAACTGTTCTACCGGATACGCGCCTATTTCCGTCACTTCCTCCCTGGTATAGATTCTGCTGCCCTTCGATCCGTCTTTAAGAACCATGACTTCCAGAGTTTCATATTCAAAACATCTCTTGACTGCTTCATCCACAGAGGATGCGCCGGTAATTCTAAGCAGCTCTCCCTTTCCCGGCATAAAAATGCTTGCATTGTTCATTACTTCCTGTATTACATCATTCACACCGGAATCTGTAAATAATTCATCCCGTATATTGGGGTCGAAAGATATCTTCGTCCCTTTTTTCCGCATCATATGCATGGTCTTTAAAATCTCCTGCGCAAATGTTTTGCCGGCCATCAGGGAACACCCCATGATATGCATGTATTTTACATCTTCAAACTCCCCGGCAGACGGCGCTTTGGCTTCCACTGCAGGGGTATTTCCCATGTGGAAAATAAATTTTCTGGAGCCATCGGAATAGTAGGTGACAAATGCTACTCCCGTTGCCCTCTCCCTGCTCTCGATTACATGGCTTAGATCAACTCCGTCTTGCCTCAGCCGCTCCAGAATGTTCTTCCCGAAATCATCTCTTCCAACACCCCCGATAATCGCCGTACTGCATCCCAGCCTTGCCGCCGTATCAATAAAGATTGCCGGTGCGCCGCTTGGAAACGGGCCTCGGAATGTTCCTGTTTCATATAGTTCTACATTTTCCTGCTCGCGCATAATCTCGACCAGCAGTTCTCCCATAATCATAATATCCATCATGTTTTGCTCTCCCTTATATTAAGTTTATTCCATCCTTAACTGATATTC
>CATLIP010000279.1 GCA_949957035.1 uncultured Lachnospiraceae bacterium | reverse complement strand
CTTCGCTCGTTTTATTATATAGGATTCCGGCAATAAATGAAATAGCATTCTGTGTCATTGTACTGCACATGGGTATGTGCTATAATCTCAATGTTGCAGGTTGCATCCAGTTAGTGAGGATAGGGAAAACAGATGAGCCTGCAAGCAGAAGTGGGATGCAATGGCCGGACAGAACTTATAATAAATTGAAATATGGAAAACAAGGGAGAGCAGATGATGATACCTCAGATTCCTCATGTAAATCAGGATGAAAAGCATATATTAAAGGAAATAAAGTGTTTCGCACTGGATATGGACGGCACCGTGTATCTGGGTGAACAGTGGATTGACGGGGCGTTGGAATTTCTGCACAGGATTGAAGAGACGGGCAGAAATTATGTGTTCGTGACGAATAATTCGTCCAAGAATGCAGCTGTATATGTGGACAAACTACACCGGATGGGGCTTGACGTGAGCGAGGAGAAGATTGTCACTTCCGGGCAGGCTACCATTCATTATTTGCAAAATAATTTTCCGGGAGCGAAGGTGTTTCTTCTGGGGAACCCCCTGTTGCAGGAGGAATTTCTTGATGCAGGTATTTTATTGGAGGACGAACATCCGGACGTGGTGGTCACCGCCTTTGACACTTCGCTGGATTACAAGAAGATGTGTAAAGTCTGTGACCATGTCAGGGCCGGACTTCCGTATCTGGCGACTCATCCGGATTATAACTGCCCTACGGAGACGGGCTTTATTCCCGATGCGGGCGCTATCCATGCTTTTATCCATGCATCGGCCTTCCGTTACCCGGACAGGATAATCGGTAAGCCCAACGGGGATATCATAGAATATCTGTCCGTCAGAATGGATGCGGAGCGGGGACAGACGGCTATGGTGGGCGACCGTCTCTACACGGATATTGCTGCGGGAAGAAACAACGGACTGACAAGCATACTTGTTCTGAGCGGAGAAGCTGCGATGGAAGACGTATGCCATTCGGATGTGATTCCGCATCTTATTTTCAGTTCGGTTAAAGAGATAGCGCAGAGTTTGTGAGACAGATTGACAGTCATATTTCGTTTATTTTCTTGTCTTTTTCCTTGCCTGGTTTCGCTAAAAAGTGTAAAATAAAATCAATAAAATATTAACTAAAAGTGTGAAAGGATTTTGACGAACATGAGAAAAAGCGGAATATTGCTGCCTGTATCCAGTATCCCGTCCAAGTATGGAATCGGGACTTTTTCAAAACAGGCGTATGCGTTTATCGATTCATTGGAGAAGGCAGGGCAGTCGTATTGGCAGATTCTGCCGCTTGGGCCTACGGGATATGGGGATTCTCCCTACCAGTCTTTTTCTACTTTTGCAGGAAATCCCTATTATATTGACTTGGAGACATTAATTGAGGACGGATATCTGACTGAAGAAGACTGTGATGCGTGTGATTTCGGTGATAATGATGTATATGTGGATTATGAGAAAATATATCTGTCCAGGTTTAAGGTGTTAAAGAAAGCATTTCTGAACAGCCACATTGAGGAAGAAGAAGATTTCCGGACTTACGTGGAGGAGAACTGTTATTGGCTGGATGATTACGCTCTGTATATGGCGGTGAAAAATTCCTTCGACGGTAAAAGCTGGATTGAGTGGGATGAGGATATCAAGCTCCGCAAGCCGGAGGCGATGCAGCGCTGCAAGGAAGAATACGCTGAGGAAATCATGTTCTATCAGTTCCAACAGTATTTGTTCGAGAAGCAGTGGTCAGCCCTGAAAGCCTATGCAAACGGTAAGAAAATAGAGATTATCGGCGATATCCCCATTTATGTGGCCTTTGACAGCGCGGATACATGGGCGAATCCTGAGTTGTTCCAGTTGGACGAGACACTGACGCCTGTGGCGGTGGCAGGATGCCCGCCGGATGCTTTCTCTGCCACAGGGCAGTTGTGGGGCAATCCCTTGTACCGTTGGGATTATCATAAGGAGACGGATTACGCATGGTGGATAAAGCGTATCGCATACTGCTATAAGCTTTATGACGTTGTCAGGATTGACCATTTCCGCGGGTTTGACGAATATTATTCCATTCCCTATGCAGACGAGACGGCGGAGTTTGGCCACTGGGAGAAGGGACCGGGTTATGACCTTTTTAAGACATTGAAAGCCAAGTTGGGCAATATAGCCGTGATTGCGGAGGACCTTGGCTATCTGACCAAATCGGTTATCCGTCTTGTAAAGAAAACCGGATATCCTGGTATGAAGATTTTGCAGTTTGCCTTTGACTCCAGGGAGGAAAGTGATTATCTTCCTCATAATTATGGAGCCAACAGCATTGTCTATACGGGAACCCATGACAATGATACGACGGTTGGATGGTATAAGCAGTTAAACCGCCAGGACAAAGCGTTGGCAAAGAAATATCTGGACATCCGCTCAAACAAAGATGTAGAGTGGGAATTTATCAGGGCGGCCTTGGCAAGTGTTTCGGATACATGTATTATCCCTATGCAGGATTATCTGGGGCTTGGCTCGGAGGCAAGGACAAATGTGCCGTCCACCCTTGGAACGAACTGGAAGTGGAGAATGGTGTCCGGGCAGTTTACGGATGAGTTGGCAGAGCGTATCTGCGAGATGACAAAACTGTATGGCAGGATGCCCAAATAAGTTACATAAGGACAACGCTATAAAATAAAAGAATAAAATAAAACGCTGACAATTCCAGGGTGGAATGCCAGCGTTTTATTTTCGGTATCAGAAAGTACGCTTGCTTAGATTAGAATTGTGGTAGGCAGGGTCGTCTGTCACGTCCTGAGCGAACCAGTCAAGAGGCAGGAAAGCCTGTGCCGTTTCTATGGAAGGAAACTCTATTTCGGCGATAATAAGAGGGGCGAAAGGTTCCTCAAATATGTCCAATTCCACACATAGACTTTTCGGGTCAACAGTTTTGCCATAATCTGACATAAATGTCGGATGTTCAATTGGTATGACATACCGTTTCTTAGAAATGATATTACCGTCTGCTTTTTCCCGCAGATGATAGTAAGAAGGCTCATTTAACGGGAGATTATACTCTTCCCTGGACAAGAGACCTTTTCCTTTATAAGTCATATAGTATGCATCATCTTCTTTGCGGATTCTGACAACAGGGTCAGTATTTAGATATGCCTGCTCGATGATGTGGCATGTATATTGACTGAGGTTGTCAGGCAGTTTTTTTACGGTGAATTTGCGTTCGATTTCCATATGATATGCCTCCTTTTA
>CATLIP010000278.1 GCA_949957035.1 uncultured Lachnospiraceae bacterium | reverse complement strand
AACATCCGACCCAGAAGCCCGAATATCTGCTCGAAAGAATCGTTTTGGCTTCAACGGAGAAAGGACAAGTCATCCTGGATCCGTTCTGTGGATCGGGCACTACCGGAGTAGAGGCTGTACGGTTCGGAAGAAAGTTTATCGGAATAGATGTAAGTGAAGAATACATGGAGATATCCAAGAAGAGGTTGGAGAAGATAAAGAATGAAAAATAGAGATTTTGACGAATGGTTGAGTAAGTTTAGAGTGAGAGTGTCAGAATTTTCCTGTAAGTATTTTGTAAAATGCCTATTTTATAGGATTTCCTAAAAAACATAAACAGAAATTCTGACACTTCCTTTAGGGGATTATAGGTCCAATATAATTATCCTTTTCACCTATTTCAAAAACATCCTCACCACCCCCGCATATATCTTCCTGTAAGGCTGATACCGCATCGGCAGATCAATCCACGTCTTCTTATCCACAATACTTTTCTCATGTGAAAATGTCCGGAACCCATCCTTCCCGTGATAAGCCCCCATGCCGCTTTCACCGAACCCGCCGAAGCCCATTTCACAGGTAGCAAGATGGATAATCGTATCATTGACGCATCCGCCTCCAAACCCACACCGGGAAGTCACCGACCTGATTGCCTGCCTGTCATTCGAAAAAATATACAGGGCAAGCGGATGCGGCATAGACTGAATATTGCGGACCGCCTCGTCCAGAGTATCAAAGGTTAAAATCGGCATCAAGGGTCCGAAAATCTCTTCCTGCATCACAGCGTCGCCAAAGGTAGCATTGTCAATAACCGTCGGTTCAATCTTCAATGCATTGCGGTCAGATTTTCCGCCCAGAACCACCTTCGCGGGCTCAATCAGTCCGGCAATCCTGTCAAAATGCTTCTCATTGATAATCTTCCCGTAATCCGTATTTTTAAGAGGCTCCTTGCCAAACTGCCGCTGAATCTGCTTTTTTATCTCTCTGATAAGCCTGTCCTTCACAGACCGATCACAGTAGATATAATCCGGAGCAACACAAGTCTGTCCGCAGTTCAGGAATTTGCCGAAGACAATTCTCTTTGCGGCAAGCCGAAGATTGGCGCTTTTCTCCACAATACAAGGACTCTTTCCGCCAAGCTCCAGCGTAACAGGGGTCAGATGCTCGGAAGCTTGTCTCATGACCTCCTTACCTACAGCCTGACTTCCGGTAAAGAAAATATAGTCAAAGTGTTCTTTCAAAAGACAGGTATTTTCAGCCCTTCCACCTGTGATAACGCAGACATATCTCTCATCAAAACATTCCCGGATGATTCGGTAGATAATCCTGCTTGTGTAAGGCGAATATGCGCTTGGTTTCAGCACAGCAGTATTCCCCGCCGCAATCGCGTCCACAAGAGGGTCAAGCGTCAACAGGAACGGATAATTCCAGGGACTCATAATCAATACGGTTCCATAAGGAGAGGGCTTCCGATAGCTCCTGGAATGGAACTGTGCAAGGGGCGTCATTACCCTTTTCTCCTTAGCAAAGGAACGGATATGCTTCAGCATATAGCTGATTTCACTGAGAACCAGCCCGGTTTCACACATATAGCTCTCGAAACCGCTCTTGCCCAAATCCATTTTCAGCGCCTCGTTTATCTCATCCTCATGTTTCAAGATACTGTTCTTTAGCTTTGCCAACGCTTGAATCCTTCCGTCAACCTCAAGGGTAGCGCCCGTATTAAAATATTTCCGTTGGTTGGTCACAATATTTTTGATTTCCTGTTCATTCATACAAGCGCCTCCTTCTTAGAATCCAAAACCTGATTCGATATGGATGAATCTTCCATCAAAAGATAATAAAACTGTTCCAGTTCCTTTGCATCCATGAGTACAGGCACCGGATATAAGGGATTCCCTTCCTTATCCGCATAGTGGGACAGTTTTGGGATGTCCTCCTCACAGATTTCTTTCACTGTATCTCCGATGCCAAAGCGCTTCTTCATATCCTTGATGGCTTCAATAAACTCGCCGGCCGCCTCGTCATAAGGAGTCCCTTCCGAAGAAATACCAGCCGCCACGGATAAGCGGTACAATTTTTTATGGATACATGGACCATAGGCTTCTAACACGAAAGGAAGCAGGATTGCATTCGCAAGACCATGAGGCACGTTGTACTCTCCTCCTAAGGAATGGGCCACTGCATGGACGTACCCCACATAGGATTTGGTAAATGCGCAGCCAGCATAGAAGGAGGCATGCAGCATATTCCGCCTGGCATCAATATCACTGCCTGTTGTGTATGCCTTGTCAATATTCCGGAAAATGAGGCTGACCGCCATCAGCGCGTTTTTTCTAGTGCCGTAGGTGGTCGACCTTCCGATATACGCCTCAACAGCATGGGTCAGGGCGTCCATCCCTGTGGTCGCGGTAATAAATGGAGGAAGGCTTAGAGTCACTTTGGGGTCAAGCACAGCATATCTGGGAATCAGCGGAAAATCATTAATCGCATACTTGTACCTTGTCTCAGCGTCCGTTATGACAGCGGCAAGGGTGGTCTCACTGCCGGTACCTGCTGTGGTAGGGACTGCAATCAGAAGAGGGAGTTTCCGAAGTACCTTGAGGATACCTTTCATTTTGGCAAGAGATTGTTTGGGTTTGGCAATTCGAGCGCCCACCGCTTTTGCGCAATCCATGCTTGAACCGCCCCCGAACCCAATGATTGCATTACAATCGTTGGTATGGTACATCTCCAACGCCTCAGCCACATTTGCTGTGGTAGGATTAGCTACGGTCTTGTCATAAATGTAATAGGAAAGTTCATTTAATGTAAGGACTTTTTCAAGGCGCTTAGTCAGGCCCAGTCTCATAATTCCGGCATCTGTGATGATGAGAATACGGTCACATTTATGCTTCCGTAAAATGTCCGGGAGAGCTTTCACACTGCCGACGATATCGGGTTTACGGTACGGGAGAAAGGGCAGTGCGATTTTAAGCCCTGTCTGGAATGTTCTGCAGTAGAGTTTTCTTACATGATTCATGGTAGATGACATCCTTTCTCGAATAATCAACTTGAATTTTATACCAGTGAAAAGTTTTTTGTCAATAAGGAACTCTCTAAAATATTTCATTCCATGCATGGAGTTAAATGTCAACATATGTAAAAAAATGGTTGACAATACGCAAAGACTTGCTATATAGTTATCTCAGAGCATATTTCTATCATGGGAATAGCTCGAGATAGTGCATGTGGAAGCAGAATACCGTAAATCAGACATATAAAGGAG